>NZ_JBGCCT010000033.1 GCF_041260665.1 Catenulispora sp. GP43
GAAGCTAAGCCCGCCAGCGCCGATGGTACTGCCAGGGGGACCTGGTGGGAGAGTAGGACGCGGCCGGACTAATTTTCACAGTAGGCCCCCGATGGGTTTCCATCGGGGGCCTACTGCTTTTTGGCGTTCCTGCCTAGGTTTCAGGAACGAAGGGTGCGCAGCCCGGTGCGAATCTCGCTGACAAGGATCTCGGGCTGTTCCAGCGCTGCGAAGTGGCCGCCCTTGTCGGCCTCGCCGTAGTGGATCAGATTGCTGTAGGCGTCCTCGATCCAGCTACGAGGCACGCGCGGGATGTCCCTCGGGAAGACGGTCGCCGCGACCGGAAGCGTCAGCTTCGGGCCGGCGAAGGTGAGTGACTTGTTCTCCCAGTAGATGCGGGCGGACGACGCCGCGCTGTTGGTGAACCAGTAGAGGGATATCGCGTCGAGGATGTCGTCCCTGCTGAGGGCGTCCTCGGCGAGCCCGTGGTTGTCGGTCTTGGACTGGAACTTCTCGTAGATCCAGGCTGCCTGGCCGGCGGGCGAGTCCGCCAGGGCGAATCCGACGGTCTCCGGCTTTGTGCCCTGAAGGTGGTTCGAGCCACCGAGCTCGCCGGTGTAGAGGGCGAGGGTCTCTACCGCGTGGCGCTGCTCGGGCGACAAGGTGTCGGGGATCTGTGCGGGAAAGGCGTACTGGGTGTTCAGGTGAATTCCGAGAAGCCCCTCAGGCTGCATGGCCCCGAGGGCGGTGGTGACGACGGCACCCCAATCGCCGCCTTGCGCGGCCCATCTGGTGTAGCCGAGGCGCTTCATCAGCTCCGCCCACGCCTCTGCGATGCGCGGCACAGTCCACCCGGTCTGCGTGGGCTTCTGGGAGAATCCGAACCCGGGGAGCGAGGGGACGACGACGTCGAAGGAATCGGCGGCGTCGCCTCCGAACGCGACCGGATCGGTCAGCGGCCCGATCAGCTTCAGGAACTCGACGATCGAGCCCGGCCATCCGTGCGTGAGGATCAGCGGCATCGCGTCGGGATTCTTGGACCGGACGTGGACGAAGTGGATGTCCAGCCCGTCGATCTCGGTCAGGAACTGGGGGAAGCGGTTGAGCTCGGACTCCAAGCGCCGCCAGTCGTAGCCGTGCTCCCAGTAGTCGACCAGAGATCTTGCATTCTCCACCCGGACCCCTTGCGACCAGTCGCCCACCGTTTCCGGGTCCGGCCAACGTGTTCTGGCCAGCCGCTGCTTGACGTCGTCGATCTCCGATTCCGAGATCGAGACGGTGAACGGGCGGACGAGGGGCGAGGTCGGCGAGGTCGGTACGGTCATGGCCTTCTCCTCTTCATCGAGCTTCCAAGCACGGCGCGACTGTTCGTTGCACACTGCTGTGCAATCTACTTTGTTGCACACTGCTGTGCAACAATGGCGTCGTGCCCGCCGAATCCGCCCGTGTGCGCTCGATGAACGAGACCCGCGACCGCATCCTCGACGTCGCCCTCGAGGTGCTGGGAGAGAGCCCCGACGCTGGAATGGGCGACATCGCCTCCGCCGCCGGCGTCGTCCGTCGCACGGTCTATGGCCATTTCCCCTCGCGCCTGGACCTGATTCGGACGCTCACGGAACGGGCCGTCGCCGAGATGACAGCCGTGCTGACCGAAATCAACGCCTCCGACGCGGAAGCGGACGCGGGGTGGGTCGCATTCATCGCCCGCGTCTGGCCGGTGGCGCACCGGTACCGGGTGCTGGTGGCGCTGCGCCGTGGCGAGTACGGCGAGGCGATCCACGGCCTGCTCGGGCCCGTCGACGAACTCCTCGCCGAGCTCGTGGAACGGGGCCAGGACAGCGACGTGTTCGCGCGGCACCTGCCGGCGGGCCTTCTGAGCCAGGTCGCCTACGGCGTCGTGTTCGCCATCGCGGACAGCGATCTGTCGAACGGGACCCTCGGCGCCCGAGCAGCGACGATCACGAGCCTGCTGATGCTGGGAGTTCCCGAGACGCGTGCAATCGCTCTCGTGGGAGCCTGAACCCGAGCAAGGGCTCGGGTTCAGGCTCGGCGCGGGAAAGGGCGGCTCAGTAGGCGGGGAACGGTCCCCAGTTCTTTATGGCGAACCGGTCGCCGTCGCGCCTGATCTCGAGCGCGGTCTGTCCGCTGAAGTGGGCGGGCAGGACCAGTGCGTTGTTGTCCGCGGCCCAGCCGAGCAGGTCTCGGCGTGTGGCTTGTGCGGTGGACGGGTCTTCGCAGAAGCAGCTGGCGTGGTCGGGGTGTGAGACTTGCAGCGGGGTGTGCACCAGGTCGCCGGCGAACAGCGCCTTGTCGTGGCCGGAGGTGAGGAGCAGGACGCTGGCGCCGGGGGTGTGGCCGGGTGCCGCGAGCAGCCGCAGGTTGCCGTCCACGATGTGTTCGCCCTCCCACAGCTGGACCTGCCCGGCGGCCCGGACCGGCTCGATGCTGTCTTCGAAGGCGTTCTCGTTGACGCTGCCGGCGATGTTCGGGTTCTTCGCCGGGTCGAAGTGCTCGAAGTCGAGTCTGGGCATCAGGTAGGTGGCGTTCGGGAAGGTGGGTACCCACTGTCCGCCGGCCAGCCGGGTGTTCCACCCGATGTGGTCGACGTGCAGGTGGGTGTTGATGACCAGGTCCACATCCTCGGGCGCGATCCCGGCTTCGGCGAGGTTGTCGAGATACCCCAGGGACAGGTGGTCCCAGGCGCCGACGGCCGGGCGGGTCTTGTCGTTGCCGATGCCGGTGTCCACCAGGATCGTGCGGCCCTGGCTGCGCAGCGCCCAGGTCTGGAACGCGACACGGACGATGTCGTCCTCGGCGCCGAGGTGGTCGGGCACCAGCCAGTCGCGGTTGTCCTGCCAGTCCTGCTGCGGCCAGCCGGGGAAGAACTGCTCGGGTGTCATGCCCACCGGACCGTGCATCTCCTGGACTCGGGCGACGGTGACATCGCCGAGCGTGATCTCGTTCATGGGGTGATTCCTTTTCGTTCGTCGTGCTCTGCACGACCAACTGTCGGCCGTTACCGCGCACGCAGCCACGCCGCCTTCAGGTGCTCCCCGGCTTGCCGCACCCCGGCAGGGTGAGGCTCGGGACGCCAGGAAGAGACGACAATGGCGTCATGGCTGATCACCACGACCCCACAGAACTCGGCGCCTTCCTCAAGGCCTGTCGGGCCAGGGTCCAGCCCGAAGATCTCGGACTGACCTCGTACGGAGGTCGCCGGCGGGTGGCGGGTCTGCGTCGCGAGGAGTTGGCGCAGCTGGCCGGAGTCAGCCCGTCGTACTACGCCCGCCTGGAGCAGGGACAGTCGCGCCATGCCTCCACCGAGGTACTGGAGGCGATCGCCTCCGCCCTGGAGCTGACCGCACCAGAACGCGAGTACCTGCGCGCCCTCGGCGCTGCCGCCGGCCGACGGCCCGCGTCGCGGCCGGCGGCAGTCGAGCACGCCGACCCCGCCCTGCTCGAGCTGCTCCAGACCATGCCCCAGGTGCCCGCCCTGGTCCTGGGCCGCCGCAGCGACGTGCTCGCCTGGAACCCGATGGGCCACGCGCTGCTGGCCGGGAACCACGACCGCGGCGCCGCCCGGGTGCCCGGCCGGCGCGCCAACATGACGGAGTTGGTCTTCCTGGACCCGGACACCCGTGAGCTGTACGCGGACTGGGATCGCAAAGCCCGCGCCGTGGTGGGCAACCTGCGCCTGGTGGCCGGTGCCCACCCCGACGACCATGCGCTTGCCACCCTGATCGGCAGACTCACGATGGCCAGCCCGGAATTCGCCGGGCTCTGGGCCGATCATCGTGTCCAGGCCTGCGCCGCCGCCCGCTACGATCTGCGCCACCCGTTGATCGGCGCCCTCACCGTCACCCAGCAGACGCTGCGCTCGATCGACAGGCCCGACCAGACCCTGGTGACCTGCACCGCCCCCGCCGGGTCCGCCTCGGCCGCGGCGCTGGCGATGTTGTCGCACCTCATCGAGCCGAGCCAGGAGGCCAGGACGACGAGCCCGGTGGGGTGACAGCGGAACCGACAAGCCGTGCCCTCATCGGGTCTGCGGCGGCGGCTGATGTCACGGGCGGAAGAAGTCAGGCCGGCACGGTGCTGAGGCGTCTGAACCACCGGCCTGACCTTGTACTAGAATCGCGCAGTCGTCCCGAGGCCGTCCTCACACGCTGGCCGTTTCGGAGCCTGAACCGGTCTACAGAAGGTTCTGAATGGGTGCTGCGCGTGCGGACTGGACAGCGGACGCTTTCATGGCCGAGCTGTTCCGTGTGCATTCCGGCCCGCTCCTGCGCTATCTGCTGCGGCTGACCCTGGGGGATGCGGCGCGCGCCGAGGATCTGCTGCAGGAGACCATGGTGCGGATCTGGCGGCATCCGGAGAACTTCGGCGGCGAGGTCGAGGCGTTGCGGCCGCTGGTCTTCACCGTCGCGCGGCGGGCGGCGATCGACGCGGCGCGGGCTCGTGGTTCCCGGCCTCAGGAAGTCGGCGATGTCGACGAGGGGAGTGCGGACGCGTTCGGGGCCGAGGAGCCGGAGTTCGAGCGCGTGCTGGTGGCGCAGGTGATGAAGCGGGCGTTGCTCAAAATCAGTCCGGAGCATCGGGTGATGATCGTCGAGGTGCATTTCAACGGCCGCACGATCGAGGAGACGGCCCGGCTGCTGGGGATTCCGTTGGGCACGGCCCGGTCTCGGACGTACCACGCGGTCCGGAACCTGCGGAAAGCGCTGGCCGACCTGGGGTATGAGCGCTGAGCGAAAAAATGTTGCGGCGTCGGTGATATGAAGCGCCGCCCCATGCGTAGTGCATCTCGGAACCGCTGCGTTCCTGTCTGAGATGTCGATGCGAGGGGAGTAACCCATGGACGGCGACCTCACCGATGCACAGTGGGCACTGCTTGAGCCGTTGTTGCCCGTTCCGCCGGCGCGGGGGAAGGGCGGACGGCCCCGCCACCGGTCGCGGCGCGAGCTGATCGACGGCATCCGCTGGCGGTTCCGGGAGAGCGGGCGGTGGGACCGGGTCCCTGACCGCTATGGTCCCTATCAGACCACATATGCCCTCTTTTACGCGTGGCGCAAAGACGGCACGTGGGAGCGTTTGGTCTCGGCCCTGGGTGCCGGGCACGAGGCGAGCACCATCATTCCGTGGGCATCCCCGGCGGGGGGCGCCGAGCGCTGAGTGCCGCTTGCCTACCGTGACCATGCATACTTTCCTGATCCGGCCCGTCACTTCCGCCGGCGGGCGGTTGTCTTCGCGCTTTCACCGGCGAAAGGTCTGGTTCCGGCATGAGCAGGGGCAGTGTCGCGGCGAGGCGGCGCGGGCGACGGGTCGCGGTGCTCGCTCTGATAGCCGCGGCTGTCGTTCCGGCTGTCGGGGCGGCGGCCGTGGTGTGGGACAACTCCGGCACGTCGCTGGCTTCGGTGCGTGCCGAGAGGCGTGGCATCCAGTATCTGGGGCAGACGGTGAAGCTCTTGGTGTCCGTCGCGCAGGCCCAGTCGGCGGCGGTGCGGAGTCTGCCGTCGCCGCAGCCGGGCCTGGCCACGGCGGTCGCCGCCGTGGACGCCACCGGCCTGCCCCGCGATCCGGATCCCGGCGCCGGCACGTTGTGGGCCCAGATCCGGCCGCAGGTCTTGGCCCTGTCCGGCACGCCCGCGACCGGCGCGGCTGCCTACCGCGCCTACAGCCAGGTCACGGACCTGCTGCTGCAACAGATCACCGCCATCGACGACGCGTCCGGCCTGGTCCCGGATGCCAGGGCCGATGCCTACCATCTGATCGACGCGCTGACTGTCTTGCTGCCGGACATGGAAGTGCAGGCGGGACGCTACGACGACCAGGTGACCCTGGCCGAACCCACGACGGGGGCGACGCAGCCGGGTACGGCCCGGACCGCCCCTGCCGACCCCGCCGACCCTTCCGGCGCTGCCGCGACAGCGCAGATCGCGGTCTTGCGGAACCGGATCGCCGTGGACGCGCACGCCTTCGTGACCGCGTTGAACAAGGTCTTCCGCACCACCGCCAGCGCTACCTTGGGCCCGCATCTCCTGGGCGACGTCGACCTGGTGAACACCGACATCAACGCGCTGGCGCCGACCGCGTCGGCGATCGACGAGGCCCTGATCATGCGGTCGGCGCCGACCGTGTCCCAGGAGCGCAAGGCGTTCGATCCGGCTGTGCAGGTGTTGGAGACGGCCGGGCTGGACGAGTTGGACAAGCTGCTCCAGGTCCGCGAGGCCGGGTACGAGCGGCAGCGGCTGGAAGTGGCGGCGCTGCTCGGGGGCGGTGCGACGCTCGCGGCTTTGTCGCTGGGATGGCTGTGGCGGCGGCGCGGCGCGGGCCCGGATGTCGAGCAGGAGCCGAAGCAGCATCGCCATCAGGCGTCGAGCTGGCGGTCGAGTCAGTCTGGCCAACGGATCGGTCGGTCGCCGAGTCAGGCGTCGGCGGCACCCGAGCCCGAGCCGGAGCCCGAACCCGAGCCGGAGCCCGAACCCGAGCCCGAACCCGAGCCCGAACCCGCGGCCGACACGGCACCGCTCGCCCTGCCCGAACGGCACCCCTGATGACCCGCCCCCGCCGCGGGCTGCTCATTCGACACAAGCTCCACCTGCTCGTGGCCGTTCCGCTCGTGGGTCTGCTGCTGGCGACCGCGCCGCTCATCGACGACCGGGTGAGCCGTGCTTCGCAGGCCTCGGATCTGGCCGGCCTGATGACCGCGGCCGACCTGATCGGCGCGCTGGTGCAGGACGTGCAGCAGGAACGGCTGTTGTCGATCTCCTATCTGGCCTCGCCGGATGCCGCGCCGAACGCCGTGGTGGTCCAGGAGGCGCTGGTGTCCGGGGCGGCGGCCGATCTGCGCCGGTCCCTGGGCCGGCGGCTCACCCCGCAGGTGAGCGCCGCCCTCGACGGAGTGGACGGCCTCGGCCCGCTGCGCCAGCAGGTGCTGCACCAGACCGTGACGCCGAACCGGCTCAATTCCGCCTACGACACAGTCGTCGGCGCGTTGATCGACGCGATCGGCCTGATCCATCCGCAGGACGCCACGGTCGCCGGCAGCGCGGACCAGACCGCGCTCGACGCGCTTTTCCGCGCCGATCAATACCGGGGCTCAGCCGGTGCGGCACTGCTGGCCTCGGTCGCGGCGCCGGCCGGCGCCGCGGGATCGCTCGGCGCGGCGGGCCGCGCCGAGCAGCAGGAAGCCGTGGAGGTCGACCGGTTCAAAGAACTGGCCACGGCCGACCAGGCGCGGCTGTTCCGCCTGGCCGAGTTCGGCACCGCCTCCGCGCTCGTCAACGACCTGCAGGGCCAGATCGAGACGGCACACGGTGCCCCCGCTGATGCCCAGGCCGGTCAGGATGGCCAGACGGGGTCCGCCCCGAGCCCGGCCTCGCAGCCACAGACTCAGACACAGACACAGGCACAGACACAGACCGCCGACGACCGCGAGGTGCTGGTCGACCGCCTCGCCGATGCCGTCAGGGCCCAGTACGGTCTGCGAGTCCTGGTCGAGGAGAAGATCGCCCACGACATCTCCACCGAGGCCGAGCATGCCGCCCACACCGAGCGGATCGCCGCCCTCGGCTTCGGCGTGGCGGTGGAAGCCCTGGTCGTCGTGGTCATCTGGCTCAGTATCAGCATCCGTCGTTCGATCTCCGAACCGCTGCGCGGCCTGACCGAGGCCGCGACCGAGGTCGCCGACCTGGCCGACTCCGAGCTGCGCCGGGTCGCCGACGTCGACGACTCCGGGCCGCGCGCGCCGATGCCGCGGCTGGCGGCGGTCCGCCTCACCAGCCGCGACGAGGTCGGCACGCTGGCCGAGGCGTTCAACCGGGTGCAGGCCACCTCGGCGCGGTTGCTGGAGCGGCAGATCCTCAGCCGGCGCAACGTGGCCGTGATGTACGGCAGCATCGGCCGGCGCACCCTGAACCTGGTGCGCCGGCAGCTGGCGCTCATCGACGAACTCGAGGCCGGGGAGGTGGACGCCGACCGCCTCGACCGGCTGTTCCGGCTCGACCACGCCGCCTCCAGGCTGCGCCGCAGCGCCCACAGCCTCATCGTGCTGTCCGGCACCCCGTACGCGGACGGAGCCCCTGGCGAGCCGTTGACCTTGTACGACGCCCTCCGCGCCGCGCAAAGCGACATCGACGACTACCGTCGCGTGATCCTGACCTCGGTCGTCGAGGACGTCCTGCGCCCGCGCACGGCCGGCGACGTCGTCCTGGTACTGGCCGAGCTGCTGGCCAACGCGGTCGCCTTCTCGCCGCCGGACAGCCAGGTCGAGGTTGAGGTCGCGGCCCACGGCATCGGCGGCGACCGGTGCGTCCGGATCGTGGACCACGGCGTGGGCATGCCCGCGGACCGGATCGAGCAGGAGAACACGCGCTTGGTCTCCCGCGAACGGCTGGACTTGGCGCCGACCGACTTGCTGGGCCTGTTCGTGGTCGGCCGACTCGCCCGGCGGCACGGGCTCAGCGTGCGGTTGTCCGACTCGCCCGGCGGCGGGGTCACGGCGGTCGTCGTCATTCCCGACCGGCTGTTCGTGGCGGGTACCGGAAAGGGCGGGACGGCGCATCCGGCGGACCGGGCGGACCGGGCCGACAGCGGGGAGGAAGGCGGAATCCGGCAGGAGGTCGCCGAGGCGATCCGTCGCGCGATGACGGCGTGGAGCGGGGAAGGCGTGGGGCGACAGATGCCCGGCCACAGGGCCGGCTTGTCGGCTCCGGACCAGGACGACCAGGACGGCGTGTTGCCGGCCTGGCAGCCGTCCCGGGACCCCGGTGCCGTCCCGTTCCCGCTGGACCGGCGCGTGCCCGGAGCCACCATGACGCGCGCCGCTTCGGAGACGAGCGTGGAGCACCAATGAGCGACACACCGACCGGGGCCGAACTCGGCCGACAGGCGCAGGACTTCTCGTGGGCGGTGGACGCCTTCGTCCGGCAGACCGACGGCGTCACCGACGCGATCGTGGTGGCCGCGGACGGGCTGCCGATCGCGGCGTCCGAAACGCGCGGCCCGGACGCGGCCGACCGGCTCTCGGCCATCGTCTCGGGGCTGGCGAGCCTGGCCGGCGCGGTGACCACCACCGAGGACCTGGGCCCGCTGAACAAGATCATCCTGGATCTCGCCGACGGCTATCTCCTGGTGGCCGCGATCGGACACGGGGCGTTGCTCGGGGTCCGCGCCGTGAAGGACTCCGATCTCGGCACGGTCGCCTTCGAGATGACCGTGTACGCCCATCAGGCCGGCGCGCGCCTGACGCCGCCGCTGGTCCACGAGCTGCAGCGGGCCAGGCCGCTGTGAGATTCGCGATCACCCGCGCCCCGGACCGCCGCGGGCACCGGCACCGGCACCGCCGACGGATCAGGGTTCTGGCCATCCTCGCGGCGCTGGCCTGCATACCCGGGCTGACAGCCGGCTGCCGGGCGTCCGGTACCCGGTCCGCGGCGGACGTGGGTGTCGGCCAGGTCGATCCGGCGGCCCGCGCGCAACTGCCGCCGGAGATCCTGGCCCGCGGGCTTGTGACGATCGCGACCGACCCCACGTATCCGCCCGACGAGTTCCGCCAGTCCGACGGCACGCTGGTGGGCATGGACGTGGACCTGGCCCGCGCGGTCGGGGCCAAGCTGGGCGTGCGAGTGCAGTTCACCCAGGTGCAGTTCCGGGACATCCTCGCGGGAGTACAGCAAGGGGAGTACGACATCGGCGTCTCCTCGATCACCGACACCACACGCCGGGAGGAACTGGGCGACTTCGTCACCTACTTCCAGGCCGGCTCCTCGCTGCTGGTGCGGGGCGGCAACCCGCTGACGCTCTACCCGGACGACGAGTCCCTGTGCGGGCACCGGGTCGCAGCCCAGGAAGGCACCGTCGAGGTGGATCCCGTGCTGTCCTCGCGGTCGGCGCAGTGCGTCGCCGACGGCCTGCGCCCGATCACCACGGTCGTGGTGGCCGCCGAGGCCGACTCCCGGGCCGCCGTGCTCAGCGGCCGCGCCGACGCGATGGTCGAGGACGCCCCGATCGCCATGTACGAGACGGCGCACTCCGGCGGCCTGCTGGAGATCGCCGGCGACCAGATCGACAAGGCTCCCTACGGTTTCGCACTGGCCAAGGAGGACAAGCCGATGGACGACGCCATCCTGCGCGCGATGCAGGACCTCATCGACGACGGCGAGTACGGGGCCATCCTGTCCCACTGGGGCCTGACCGCCGGCAGAGTCCCGGCCGCGACGCTGGACGGAGCGATCAATTGACGTCCGTTCATCTCTGCGCAACCTCGCGCGCGGGTACCATGACCACCAAGCGGACCACGAGATACGCCCGGTGGGGAGGTATGCGATGAGCTCAAGGAACCGCGACACCCAGCCGGGTTCCGACCACACCGCGGCGGACAGTGAGGCGCTCGCGGCGTATGTCCTCAACGCGTTGGAGCCGGAGCAGCAGCACGCGATGCAGCAGCACCTCCAGGACTGCGACATCTGTTACCTGGAGTACACGAGCCTCGGCGTGCTGCCCGGTCTGCTGGACTCGCTCTCGCCGGAGGACATCAGGGAACTGACGGCGACGGTGACCGGGCAGCCCGCGAGTGTGACCGGAGCCCGCCCCGAGCGGCCGGCACACCCGGCACACCCGGCACGCCCGGCTCGGCCGGCCCGGTCGTGGTCCCGTCGACGGCGCGCACTGCTGGCCGGCGGCGCGTTCTCGGCCGCGATGGTCGCCACCGGCTTCGCCCCCGCCTACGCGGACACCACACCGCCGGCAGCGCACCCCGGCGAGACGGCGAAGCCGGCGCCGGACTCGTCGGCAGCACCGGACGCAGCAAAGGCAGCGGCCGTGCTGACCGTGTCGGCGCAGAGCCTGCCGGAGGACCAGACAGCACTGGACGTGGAACTCCGCTCATCCCGAGCACTCCGCGAATGCGTGCTGGAAGTGACGACGGACGACGGCGCGCGCATCGAAGCCTGCCGCTGGTCCGGTACGCCGAGCACCCGCGTGGTGTTCAGCGGCGACATCCCGCTGGCGGCCGCGCGGCTGCGGGCGGTGGCCGTGTTCACCGGGGACGGCACGGTTTTGGCGCGGCAGGAGCTGCCTGCCGGCCAGGCCTGATCGGCCCTGCCCAGGCCGGTGGTGTCCTCAGCTCGTGAGACCTCGTAAGGCCTCGTGGGACCTCGTGGGACCTCGTAAGACTCAGTCCAGGAAGCCGCGCAACAGCATGGCGGTGCCGTCCAGATGTTCCAGCATCGCGCGGCGCGCCCCTTCGGGATCGCCGCCGAGCACGGCGGTGGTGATGCGCTCGTGCTGGTGGGCGGCGTGCCGGAGGTTCACCGACATCATGGGGATCGATTCCAGCAGGTCGTTGATCCGCAGCCGGGCGTCGGCGACCGCGGCGGCCAGCTGCGGCGAGCCCGACAGCTCGGCGACGGCCAGGTGGTAGCGCGTGTCGGCGATGCGGTACGCGGCGATGTCCGCTGATTCCGCCGCCTTCATCCGAGTCACCAGCAGGGCCCGCATCTCGGCGTCCAGCGTCCGGGCCGCGGCGGCCTCGGCGGCACCGCCCTCCACCGCGTGCCGGAACACCAGTGTGTCCTCGAGCCCGTTCGGCAACCGGTCCACGGCCTCGCGCAGGTGCCCGGGCGGTGCCGGAGTCCGGAGCACGTAGGCGCCCCCGGCGCGGCCCCGCCGGCTCTCGACGATGCCTTCGGCCGACAGCACCTTCAACGCCTCGCGCACCGTGTCCCGGCTGACGTTCAGCAACTCGGCCAACTCCCGCTCCGGGGGCAGCCGGTCCCCGATCGGCACCTCGCCGAGCTTGATCACTCGCAGGATCCGCTCGATGGTGTCCTCGAAGGCGTTGCCCGTCCGCACCGGCTGGAACAGCGAGTAGCCCTGGACGTCGGCCACCGTCGAGACCATCGGCGCACCTCATGAGTTCTTTCGAAGGCCTGATACCCAGCCATTATGGCTGCCCCGCCTTGGGCGTGTCCACGCCTGCTGCCGCGTTGTCGTAGCTGATTCAGCTGATCCGGCCGAATGCTTGACACGGCGAAACGCTCACTGGAAACTTGCGGGCACCCCAATGGATGGTTTGCCAACCATTAGAGTCCCGAAACTCCCGCCGCGTTTTGCCGGAGGTGCGCCGTGACCGCCGAATCCACCGATACCGACAGACCGCTCGAGGACGACGAGCAGCGTCTGCACGAAATGGGCTACGCCCAGGAGCTGGCCCGCTCCATGTCGGGCTTCTCGAACTTCGCCGTCTCCTTCTCGATCATCTCGATCCTGTCCGGATGCCTGACCCTGTACGGATACGGCATGACCACCGGCGGCCCGGCCATGATCGTCTGGGGCTGGCCGCTGGTCGGCCTGATGACCCTGCTGGTGGGCCTGGCCATGGCCGAGGTCTGCTCCAGCTACCCCACCGCCGGCGGCCTGTATTTCTGGGCGGCCAAGCTGGCCCGCCGCAACGGTGCCGCCTGGTCGTGGTTCACCGGGTGGTTCAACTTCCTGGGCCAGGTCGCCACGACCGCGGGCATCGACTACGGCGCGGCGCTGTTCGCCAACGCCTTCCTGGACCTGCAGTGGAACTTCGCGACCACGCCCGGCCACACCCTGACGATCTTCGGCGTGATCCTGCTGCTGCACGCTCTGCTGAACACCCTCGGCGTGAAACTGGTGGCCCTGTTCAACGACATCAGCGTCTGGTGGCACGTCGTCGGCGTCGCGGTCATCGTCGGCGCGCTGGTGTTCTGGCCTTCGCACCACGCTTCGGCGAGCTTCGTGTTCACCAAGTTCGTCAACGAGACCGGCTTCCACAACCCGCTCTATGTCGGCCTTCTGAGCCTGCTGCTGGCGCAGTACACGTTCACCGGCTATGACGCCTCGGCGCACATGACCGAGGAGACCAGGAACGCCGCCGTGGCCGGGCCCAAGGGCATCATCACCTCGATCCTCGTCTCGCTGGCCGCCGGCTGGGTCCTGCTGATCGGCATCACCTTCGCCATCACGAAGTACGACGGCGCGGTCACCTCCGCGACCGGGGTGCCGCCGGTCCAGATCTTCATCGACGCCATCGGCGCCACCGGCGCCAAGCTGCTGCTGCTGATCGTCATCGGCGCGCAGTTCTTCTGCGGCATGGCCTCGGTGACCGCGAACTCCCGCATGATCTACGCCTTCTCCCGGGACGGGGCGCTGCCCGGCTCGAAGATCTGGCACCGGATCAGCGACCGCACCCGCACCCCGGTGAACGCGGTCTGGCTCGCCGCGGTCGGCGCCTTCGCGCTCGGGCTGCCGTCGATGTGGAACAGCACCGCCTACGCCGCGGTGACCTCGATCTCGGTGATCGGGCTCTACATCGCCTACGTGATCCCGGTGTTCCTGCGGCTGCGCCAGGGGTCGTCCTTCGAGCGCGGACCGTGGCACCTGGGCCGCTGGAGCCGGCCCGTCGGCATGGCGGCCGTGGGGTGGACCGCGCTGATCACCGTGGTGTTCGTGCTCCCGCAGGTCAGCCCGATCACCACCAAGTCGTTCAACTACGCCCCGGTCGCGGTCCTGGTGGTCCTCGGCTTCGCCGGAGTGTGGTGGATGGTTTCGGCCCGGCGCTGGTTCACCGGGCCGAGAGTGCAGGGTTCGCTGGAAGAGCTGGAAACTATCGAGGAAGGACTCGAACACTGATGAGTCCATACCGCGGTCGCATGACCCTGGACGAGCTGCGCGACATGGTCGCTGCGGGCACGATCGACACGGTCGTCCTGGCCATGACCGACATGCAGGGCCGGTTGCAGGGCAAGCGGATCGCCGCCGACTACTTCCTGTCCGACGTCGTCGCGCACGGCTCGGAGGGCTGCGGCTATCTCCTGGCGGTCGACGTCGACATGAACACCGTCGACGGATATGCCATCTCCTCTTGGGAAAGCGGATACGGCGACTTCGTCCTGGCCCCGGACATGGCGACGCTGCGCCTGGTGCCGTGGCATCCGGGCACTGCGATGGTGCAGTGCGACGTGGCGCACCACGACGGGACCCCGGTCAGCGCCTCGCCGCGCCAGGTGCTGCGCCGCCAGCTCGACCGGCTGGCCGGACTCGGCTGGGACGCCTACGCCGGCACCGAGCTGGAGTTCATCGTCTTCCGGGACACCTATGAGCAGGCCTGGGACCGTGACTACCACCGCCTGACCCCGGTGAACCAGTACAACGTCGACTACTCCGTGCTGGGCACCGGCCGCGTCGAGCCGCTGCTGCGCCGGCTGCGCAACGGAATGGCCGGCGCGGGCATGATCGTGGAGTCGGCGAAGGGCGAGTGCAACCTCGGCCAGCACGAGATCGCGTTCAAGTACGACAAGGCCCTGAAAACCTGCGACGACCACACGGTCTACAAGACCGGGGCCAAGGAGATCGCCTCGCAGGAGGGCGTGAGCCTGACGTTCATGGCCAAGTACGACGCACGTGAGGGCAACTCCTGCCACATCCACTTGAGCCTGCGCGACGGGGAAGGCAGCCCGGTGATGGCCGGCGACGGTCCGCACGGCTTCTCGCAGGTCATGGAGCACTTCCTGGCCGGACAGCTGGCCTGCCTGCGCGACTTCTCGCTGTTGCTGGCCCCGAACGTCAACTCCTACAAGCGGTACGTCGCCGGGAGCTTCGCCCCGACCGCCATCGCCTGGGGGCGCGACAACCGCACCTGCGCGCTGCGCGTGGTCGGGCACGGCTCGTCGCTCCGGTTCGAGAATCGCGTGCCCGGCGGCGACGTGAACCCGTACCTGGCGGTGGCCGCGTTGATCGCGGCGGGGCTGCACGGTGTGGAGAACCAGCTGGAGCTGGAGCCGGAGTTCACCGGCAACGCCTACGCCTCCGACGCTCCGCGTGTGCCGTCCAGCCTGCGCGACGCCATCGAGGCGTTCGAGGGCAGTCAGCTCGCCGCGGACGCGTTCGGCAAGGACGTCGTGGCGCACTACGCCCATGCCGGCCGTACCGAGCTCGCCGCCTATGACTCCGAGGTCACCGACTGGGAGCGGCGACGGGGGTTCGAGCGGCTGTGAGCGGACGACCCCTGATCGGTGTCACTTCGTACCACGACATGGCGTCGTGGGGAGTGTGGCAGCAGTCTGCCGCACTGATCCCGTACAGCTATGTCAGTGCGGTGACTCGTGCCGGAGGCGTCGCGGTGCTGTTGCCGCCGCAGGAGTCGGGTGCGCTGGAGGCCGTGGCCGCCATCGACGGCCTCGTCCTGGCCGGCGGACCGGACCTGGATCCGGACACCTACGGCCAGGATCCCCATCCCCGGACCGGCACGCCCAACAGCGGGCGGGACGACTGGGAGTTCGCGGTGCTCGGCGAGGCTCTGCGGCAGCAGATCCCGGTCCTCGGGGTGTGTCGCGGGATGCAGCTGATGAACGTCGCGTTCGGCGGTCGTCTCATCCAGCATCTGCCTGACCGACTCGGCGACGTGGCGCACCAGCCCGCGCCCGCGGTGTTCGGGGACCAGAGCGTCCGGATCCGGCCCGGCAGCCGACTCGCGCCGATCCTCGGCACCGGCCCGGTACCGGTGCGCTGCTACCACCACCAGGCGGTCGCCGAGATCGGGCACGGTCTGCTGCCGGCCGCCTGGTGCGGCGACGAGACGGTCGAGGCCCTCGAGATGCCGGAGCGGGACTTCGTCTTCGGCGTGCAGTGGCATCCCGAGGCCGCTCCGGACGACAACCGCCTTTTCGAAGCCCTCGTCGAAGCGGCGTCGAAGAACAGCATGGAAAGAGAGAACGCATGACCGACAGCCAGGCGTCCGTCCACGAGGTGGTGAACCCGGCCACCGAAGAGGTGATCGCCAAGGTCGAGCTCGCCGGAATCGCGGAGGCCGACGCCGCCATCGCGCGCGCGGCGGCGGCCTTCGAGAGTTGGCGCTCCGTCGCGCCGGCCGACCGTGCACGGCTGCTGCGGGCGTTCGCCGCCGAGGTCGACGCGGACCGGGAGCATCTGGCGGCCCTGGAGGTCGCCAACGCCGGCCACACGATCGGGAACGCCCGCTGGGAGGCGGGGAACGTCCGGGACGTCCTTGACTACTACAGCGCCGCACCTGAGCGGAACTTCGGCCGCCAGATTCCGGTGGCCGGCGGTATCGACGTCACTTTCAAGGAACCGCTCGGCGTGGTCGGCGTGATCGCGCCGTGGAACTTCCCCATGCCGATCGCCGGCTGGGGGTTCGCGCCCGCGCTGGCCGCCGGGAACACGGTCGTGCTCAAACCCGCCGAGCTCACCCCGCTCACCGCCCTGCGGTTGGCCGAGTTGGCCCTGCGAGCCGGGATCCCGGAGGGGGTGTTCCAGGTACTGCCCGGGCGCGGTGCGGTCGTGGGCCAGCGCTTCGTGGACCACCCGGCGGTGCGCAAGGTCGTGTTCACCGGCTCCACGCGGGTCGGCAAGCAGGTCATGGCCGGATGCGCGGCGCAGGTGAAGCCGGTGACGCTGGAACTGGGCGGCAAGAGCGCGAACATCGTCTTCGCCGACGCGGACCTGGCGGCGGCCGCCGCGGCCGCGCCGATGGCGGCGTTCGACAACGCCGGCCAGGATTGCTGCGCACGGTCCCGCATCCTCGTCGAGCAGTCGGCGTTCGAGGATTTCATGGCCCTGCTGGAGCCCGCGGTGCACGGCGTGCGGGTCGGCGACCCGCTCGACGAGTCCACCGACATGGGCCCGCTGATCTCGGCCGGGCACCGGGACAAGGTCGCGGCCTACGTCCCCGACGGCGCACCGGTCGCCATCCGGGGCACCGCACCGTCCGGCCCCGGCTACTGGTTCACGCCCACGGTCCTGTCCCCGGTCGAGCGCACCGCCGCCGCGTTCACCGAGGAGATCTTCGGCCCGGTGATCTGCGTGGCGCCGTTCCGCGACGAGGACGAGGCAGTGCGCATCGCCAACGACTCCGAGTACGGGCTGTCCGGCTCGATCTGGACCCGCGACCTCGGCCGTGCGCTGCGAGTGGCACGCGGCGTCGAGGCCGGCAACCTCTCGGTCAACTCCCATTCCTCGGTGCGGTACTCCACGCCGTTCGGCGGCTTCAAGCAGTCCGGCCTCGGCCGCGAACTCGGCCCCGACGCGCTGGACGCCTTCACCGAGACCAAGAACGTGTTCATCTCCACGAACTGAACCGCGGTACCCGAACCGCGGAACTGAACCACGGAACCGAACGACAGGAACAATCCATGAGCAAGCGTCTCGACGGCCGTGTCGCCGTCATCACCGGTGCCGGCAGCGGCATCGGCCTGGCCAGCGCCCGCCGCCTGGCCGCCGAAGGAGCCAGGGTGGTCTGCGCGGACGTGGACCCCGAGGCCGGCGAGAAGGCCGCCGCAGAGATCGACGGCCTGTTCGTCCACGTCGACGTCACCGACGAAGCCGCCGTCGAAGCCCTGTTCCGCACAACGGTCGACACCTACGGCAGCGTGGACATCGCCTTCAACAACGCCGGCATATCCCCACCGGACGACGACTCGATCCTGGTCACCGGCCTGGACGCCTGGCGCCGGGTCCAGGAGGTCAACCTGACCAGCGTCTACCTGTGCTGCAAGCACGCGATCCCGCACATGCAACGCCAGGGCAAGGGCTCGATCATCAACACCGCGTCCTTCGTAGCGGTGATGGGCGCCGCGACCTCGCAGATCTCCTACAGCGCGTCCAAGGGCGGCGTACTGGCGATGTCGCGGGAACTGGGCGTGGAGTTCGCCCGCCAGGGCATCCGCGTCAACGCCCTGTGCCCAGGCCCGGTGAACACACCGTTGCTCCAGGAACTGTTCGCCAAGGACCCCGAACGCGCAGCCCGCCGCCTGGTACACATCCCGCTGGGCCGCTTCGCCGAACCCGAGGAGATCGCCGGCGCCGTAGCCTTCCTGGCCAGCGACGACTCCTCGTTCATCACAGCCAACACGTTCCTGGTCGACGGCGGGATCTCGGCAGCATACGTCACCCCGGTGTAATACGGCCGACCTGCGGCTGAACTATGCCGCGCTCGAGACCCGGGCCTGGCGGGGCGGTGGCGTCGAGGACGCCACCGCCGCCACGGGCAGCTTTCGGCCCCAATCGGTCGCCGAAAAACATCAAGGGCCTCAATCCGATTCTTCGGATTGAGGCCCTGATCTGCGACGCTACCGTATCCTGCGTCGCAAGTCCGATCGCCCGTTGGGTCTGCGGATCGTAGCCCGAAAGGCGGTGCGCTTCTGCGAGCTCCAGAATGGACGGGCGAGGGTGTCGACCCCCGGGCCGACGAAGGGCACAGATCGCGTGGGCTTCAGGGCTTCAGGATCCTGCAGGTTGCCCGAACGCTGCGCGGTTCTCCGCGAGAAAGTCCTCAAGGCTTCTTGGAACCCGCCCCAGAACCGCCTCGATCACAGAGTTCGGCGACTCCGGCCGCGTGACGGCCAGGCGTTGGATCTCCACGATGTGTCGGGCCAGCCAGTCGGGCATGCCCGCGGTGTGCACGAGGTGGGCGTGGAATTCGGCGGGGTCCAGATCGACGGAGGCGACCGGCCGTCCCGTCAGCGACGTCAGCAAGGCCGCGAGCTCGGGATGGGAGACGGCCCGTCCGCCGGTGAGTTCGTATGTCGCACCCGCTAGTTCCGGCTGCGTCAGAACGGCAGCCGCCACATCGGCGATGTCTCGGACGTCGACGTAGTTGCAGGGCGCCGCACCCATCGTCCCGATGATGACGCCCCTTGCCGCCACCACAGGTGCGAGGACGAGCAGCTTCTGCATGAAGGCGTACGGACGCAGGATACTGACACGAGGGATCATCGCCGCCAGGTGCGCTTCTATCGCGGCGTGGCCGCGCGACACGGCGACGGGCGAGTCCGGTTCGGCGGCCGGCGCGGAAAGCTTGACCAGGTGCCCGATGCCGGCCGCGGCCGCGGCGTCGATCACCGCGGTCTCCAGCTCGACCTGGTCCGGCCCGTTCGCCATGGACAAGAAGAGCTGGTCGCAGCCCTTCAGCCCCGCGCGCAGCGAGTGGGGGTGGGCGGCGTCGGCGTACGCGACTTCTATCGGCGCGACGGCCGTGATGGTTCCGCGCAGCTTTTGCGGCGTGCGGGCCAGGGCGCGGCAGGGGACGCTCTGGGCGGAGAGTGTGCGGAGCAGGGTGTTGCCGGTGCTGCCGGTCGCTCCCATGACGGCGATCATGCGAAGTCCTTCCGGGTCGGGGACGTGGTGCCGCGGTGTGCGGCGGCGGGGCGGGCAGAAGCCGAGCCGTGCCAGCGCCAGGTGACGATGGTCGCTGCCAACACGGCGGCCACGGGCAGGTCTATGCGCAGTCGCGGCAGCAGGACGGAGGCCGGCAGCCCCACCGCGGCGGCGATCGCGCCGGCTGTCAGGCCGGCGGCCAGGGCGGCCGGCAGGCGCCGCCGCGATCGTCGCGCCGCACCGCGCCGTTGCAGGATGGCTCCGGTGATGGCCGCGACGACGGCGGAGGTGAGGCCGATCGAGGTCGGGGCGGCGACGGCGAGCGCGCTCTGGTGCGTGGCCAGGCCGCTGATTCCCGCGGTCACGGCGGGGGCGAGGAAGGCGACGAACACCTCTTCGCGGAGTTTGAAGGGACGGGGTGGGCGTTTTCCGGGCATGGTGGCCTCCACAAGTGATTAGGCGGCTAACTACATGGGCATGGGAAAGGGCATGATGGGGCAGTGGGGCAGTGGGGCAGTGAGGCGGTGGGGCCGAGGTCAGTCTGCGACGAAAGCGCCGATGCCCTCGTCGATCCGCTCCAGCATGCCGAGGAACTGTCCGCGCTCGTCGATGCTGAGCGCGCCGACCAGGGCTTGCAGTCGCTCGAAGTGCTCGGCGGCCATGTCCCGAAGGCGCTGCGCTCCTTGCTCGGTCAGGGACACGACGGCACCGCGGCCGTCCTCCGCGGACGCGCTGCGGACCACGAGTCCCTCCCGCTCGAGGCCGGCGAGCAGACCGGTCACCGTCGCCCGCGTCACTCCGAGGCTGGCAGCCAATTGCGACGGGGACTTCCCGCCGCCGTGGTCTTCCAGGTCGGCCAGCAGGCGGTAGCGCCCGGTGGACAGCCCGAAGCGGGCGAAGTGCACCTCGGACGCCTGTCCGAGCCGGGCCCCGACCGCCATCAGCCGCGCCGCCACCAGGATGGACTGCGGATCGGCGTCGAGGCCGTAGTGGCGGATCTGGCGCCGGGCCTGGTCCAGGCTCGGCGTGGCGGGTCGGGCTTCCGGGGTCATGAAGATAGTATGGCGCCTTACTACTTGGCCGGTCAAGTCGCGCCGAGTCGCACCGGAGTCGCGCCGGAGTAGCGCCGAGCACCTCAGAACACTGCCAGCCCGGCTCCGCGAACCGTTCGCGCACACCGCTGCAGCCTGAGCAAGGCTCTGACCAAAACCGCCGGGGCGGGCGCGACCTGGTTCAGCGGTGCGGTGGCTCGATCGAGGCCTGACCGTCTGGCCCGCGGTCGATTGGCCCCGGTCACCAGCTGGTCGCGATGTAAGAGGTCTCCAGATACTCCTCGATCCCCTCGAACCCGCCCTCGCGCCCCAGCCCCGACTGCCGCACCCCGCCGAACGGCGCCGCCGGATCTGACACCAGGCCGCGGTTCAGGCCGATCATGCCGATCTCCAGCTGCTCACCGATCCGCAGGCCGCGGGCCAGGTCGCGGGTGTAGAGGTAGCCGGTGAGGCCGTATTCGGTGGCGTTGGCCCGTGCGACGATCTCCTCGTCGGAGGCGACCGGGTAGATCGCGGCCACCGGTCCGAAGACCTCCTCAGTGGCGAGCGTGGAGGCTTGGGAGGACCCCGTGAGGACCGTTGCCGGGTAGAAGAAGCCGGGGCCGGCGGCGGGGGTGGCGCCGAGGTGGATCTTCGCGCCGCCGGCCACCACGTCGTCCACCAGCTTCGTGATGCGTTCCACGGCGCGGCGGTTCACCATCGGGCCGAGACCGGTGGCCTCGTCCGAGCCGGGGCCCAGTCGCAGGGCCGCCATGCGGTCGGTGAGCTTGGCGGTGAACTCCTCGGCGACTTCCGCGCGGACCAGGAATCGGTTGGCCGCGGTGCAGGCTTGGCCGCCGTTGCGCATCTTGGCGAGCATCGCGCCGTCGACCGCGGTGTCCAGGTCGGCGTCTTCGAGCACGATGAAGGGCGCGTTGCCGCCGAGCTCCATCGAACAGCGCAGGACGCGGGGTGCGGCCTGGGCCAGCAGCAGTCGCCCGACGGCCGTCGAGCCGGTGAAGGACAGCTTGCGGACGCGCTCGTCGGCCAGTGCCGCGGCCACCAGCGGCCCTGGCTGCGCGGTCGGCAGCACGTTGACCACTCCGGGCGGCGCGCCGGCCTCGGCCAGTAGTCCCGCCAAATACAGCGCGGTCAAGGGGGTGTCCTCGGCCGGCTTCAGCACCACGGTGCAGCCCGCCGCCAGCGCCGGCCCGATCTTGCGCGTCGCCATCGCCGCAGGGAAGTTCCACGGCGTGACCAGCAGGCACACTCCCACCGGCTTGCGCAGCGTCAGGATCCGGTTGCCACCGCTCGGTGCGGTCCGCAGCTCGCCGCCGATCCGCGGCGCCTCCTCGGCGAACCAGCGGAAGAACTCGGCGGCGTAGCCGACCTCGGCGCGCGCGTCGGCGAGCGTCTTGCCCATTTCCAGGGTCATGAGCGTGGCCAACTCCTCGGCCCGCTCATGCATCAGCTCGAACGCGCGCCGCAGCACCTCGCCACGGACCCGCGGCGCGGTTCGCGACCACGTCGGCAGCGCGTCGGAGGCGGCGGCGAGTGCCGACTCCAGATCCCGCTCCCCGGCTCCGGCGACGGTCGCCAGTACCTCACCGGTGGCGGGGTTCAGGACGTCGAAGAGGTCGCCGTCGCCGACGGCCCACGCACCGGCTATGTAAGGGCTTGAGGGCAGTTCCCTCATCGTGGCACTCACAGCGCCGCCAAAAGAATCGCCTGTACGTCCTCCGTCGAAGCGGCGCGCGGCGTGTTCGCCATCACCGCGTCCGCGAGCGTGTCCGCGACAAGCTGCGACAGGTCGGCCTTCGTGATCCCGAAGCTGTCCAGCCGCAGGTCCAGCCGGACGTCCGTGACCAGCTGCCCGATCGCTGCGATGGCCGCGTCCGCGTTGCGCTCGGCCGAGGCCGAGGCGTCGAACACGTCCAGCGGCTCCGCCAACCGAGCCAGTCGCTCCACCCGCTCCGGCCGGTTGAACCGCAGGCACTCGCCGAGCACCATCGCCAACGCCACGCCGTGCGGCACGTCGAAGCGTCCGCCCAGCGGATGCGCGACGCCGTGCACGATCCCGAGCCCCGTCGTGCTCATCGCCAGGCCCGCGGTGTGTGCCGCCAACAGCAGGTGCGAACGCGCCTCCAGGTCCGAGCCGTCGGTCACCGCGCGCCGCAGGAACCGCGCGACCAGCCGCACGACCTGCAGGTCCAGCCCGTCGGCCCAGGCGTTCGCCCGCACTGACAAGAAAGACTCCACAGCGTGCGTCAGGCAGTCGATCCCCGAGGCCGCCGTCGCGCCGGCCGGCAGCGTCAGCGTCAGCGCCGGGTCCAGGATCACGGCGCGCGCCAGGCAGCTCGGGCCGCCGAGGTAGCACTTGCGGTGCGTCGCGGTGTCGGTCACCACGCCGAAGTCGTTGCACTCGGCGCCCGTGCCGGACGTCGTGGGCACAGCGATGATCGGCAGCGCCGGTGCCAGTCCGGCGGCGCCCCACTCCAGCGAGGCCGCCGGCACCGTGTTGGCCGCCGCCAGCGCGATGGCCTTCGCGCCGTCCAGCGCCGAGCCGCCGCCGAGCGAGACCACCGCCGTGCCGGAGCCCAGCGCCCGTACCACCGCGGCCCCGCCGTCCACGTCGTCGGTGGTCGGGTTCGGGTGCACGTCCCCGAACACCTCGACGTGCAGGTCCGCGGAACGCAGCAGCGCGGCGACGTCCTCGGGCAGGGGAGTGGCGACCAGTCCCCGGTCGGTCACGATCGCCGCCTTCGTGGCGCCCAGTGCGCGTACTCGCTCGGCGAGTTCTGATATCGCCCCCACCGCGAAGGTCGCCGGCGGGAACGGCCCGATCCCGATGGTCTGCTTGGTGATGTCCAGCGTCATGCTGCGGCCTCCATCCGTAGCTCGATCCCCGCGATGTCCTCGTACAGCTTCACCGGCGACATCTCCCCGGCCAGGTCCCCATAGGCCGCCCGGGCCCGCCGGAACACCTGCTCGGCCACCGCCCCGACCTCGACCGGCACCTTCACCGAGCGCGCCAGGTCCACCGCCAGACCGGTGTCCTTGCACGCCAGCGCGATCGCGAAGCCCTCGTCGTAGTCGCCGGCTGTCAGCAACGGCAGGAAGTCCCGCTCCAGCAGCACCGAGTTCGCCGGCGACGCCACCAGCGACCGGTGCAGGACGCCGAGGTCCACCCCGGCCTTCACCCCGACCGTCAGCGCTTCGGCGATCGCCACCAGCTGCACGAACCACAGCTGGTTGATCATCAGCTTCACCGCGTACCCGGCGCCGTGCCCGCCGACGTGCAGCACCCGCTCCGGGTCGCCCATCACGTCGAACAGCGGCCGCGCTGCCTCGAAGTCCGCCGCGTCGCCGCCGACGAAGATCTGCAGCATGCCGGAATCAGCACCCTTGGTCATCCCCGACACCGGCGCGTCCAGCACCCGGATCCCGCGCGCGGCCCCCCGCGCCCGAACCCGCTCGGCGACTTCGGGCACTGATGTCGACATATCGATCCAGAGGCGGTCCTCCGGCATCGCCGCCAGCACCCCGCCCGCGCCCAGCAGCACGTCCTCGACGATCGCCGGCGTCGGCAGCATGGTGACCACCACGTCGGCCTCGGCGACCGCCGAAGCAGCCGACTCCGCGAGCACCGCGCCGTGCGCCACCGCGGCGTCGGCGCGCGCCGCCACCGTGTCGAACACGGCCAGCGGCACACCCGCGGCGGCCAGATTGCGGCTCATGTGCCCGCCCATGTTGCCCAGACCTATGAAGGCGACCTTCATCTCAAAGCCCTCCATCACCGGATATCACCCGAGGTTGATCCACGTCGTCTTCAACGCGGTGTAGTTGTCGAAGGCGTGCAGCGACTTGTCGCGGCCGGAGCCGGAGTCGCCGAATCCGCCGAACGGCGTGATCACGTCGCTGGCGTCAAACGTGTTCACCCACACGGTCCCGGCCCGCAGATCGCGCGCCGCCTGGTGCGCGGTGGTCAGGTCCCGTGACCAGACGCCGGCCGCGAGCCCGTACCGGGTCCCGTTCGCGAGCCGCACGGCGTGCGCGGCGTCCTCGGCCGCCAGGTGCAACAACACCGGCCCGAAGATCTCCTCCTGCGCCGACCGCGCGGACGGTGCCACGCCGTCGATCACCGTGGGGGCCACGAAAGGCGAGGGCAGCGCGTCCGGGCCGCCGACCACGAACCGTCCGCCCTCCTCAGCGGCGGTGTCCAACCAGCCCAGCACCCGTTGCCGGTGCGTGGCGCCGGCCAACGGTCCCACCTGGGTCGCGGCGTCCAGCGGATCCCCGACCACGAAGCCCTTCGTCTTGGCCGCGACCAGCGCGAGCAGTTCCTCGCGCACCTCGGGCACGGTGACCAAAAGCGATCCGGCGTTACAGGTCTGCCCGGCGTTGTAGTAAATGCCCCAGGTGATCGCGTCGGCGGCGGCATCGAGATCCGCGTCCGCCAGGACCACCTGCGCCGACTTGCCGCCGAGCTCAAGTGCGACCTGCTTGCCGTTCGAATCCCCGGCATACGCCAGTAGCCTGCGACCCACTCCCGGCGAGCCGGTGAAAGCGATCTTCGCCACCAGATCGTGCTTGGCCAGAGCCGCGCCCGCTACCGGCCCGAGTCCGGGCACGACGTTGAACACGCCGTCCGGCACCCCAGCGGCGCTCGCCAACTCGGCCAGCAGCAACGAGCCCAGCGTGGAGTCCTCGGCCGGCTTGAGCACCACCGAGTTCCCGGCGGCCAGCGCCGGCCCGAGCTTCCAGCTGCTGATCATCAGCGGGTAGTTCCAGGGCACGATCGCCCCGACGACACCCAGCGGCTCCCGCGTCACCAGCGCCAGGGCGCTGCGCGGCGCGGGCGCGATCTCGTCGTAGCGCTTGTCGATCGCCTCGGCGTACCAGCGGATCGCCGCCGCCGTCTTGGGCACGTCCACCACCGTGGTGTCGCCGATCGGCTTGCCGACGTCGAGCGTTTCGAGCAGCGCGAGCTCTTCGGCGTGCTCCTCGATCAGCGCGGCGAAGCGCAGCAGCACCCGCTTGCGCACCGCCGGATCCGCCCTCGACCACACCCCGGACTCAAAGGCCTCATACGCCGACCGTACTGCGCGGTCCACGTCCTCCTCCCCGCTCGCGGCGATCTCGGCCAGTACCCGGCCGTCGCGCGGTGAGGTGGAGATGAACCGCTCGCCGGAGGCGGCGGATACGAACTCGCCGCCGATGAACGCGTCCCGCCGCGTGATCTCCAGTGCCGCCGCCTTTGCGGCCCAATCAGTAGTGCTCATGCCAGCCGCGCCAATCGTTCCTCGTCGATCTCGAATCCCAAGCCCGGCGCCGACGGCACCTGCAACATCCCGTCGGCGGCGATCCGTACCGGTTCGGCCAGCATGAAGTCGCGGCGCTCCTCGGTCCAGGTCGGCGGGTCGTAGGGGTACTCCAGGTAGGGGCCGCCGCCGACACCGGCGGTGACGTGCAGGTTGGCCAGCAGCCCGATGCCGTTGGACCAGGTGTGCGGGGTGAACCGCCGGTTGCGGGAGAACACGACCTCTGCGAGGGTCCGGGTGCGCAGCATTCCGGCGGCCAGCACCACGTCCGGCTGGTAGACGTCCAGCACGTCCGCGGTGACCAGGTCCAGCAGTTCCGGGAAGGTGCGGACCATCTCGCCGCCGGCCACCCGGATCCCGGTGGCCTGCCGCACCGAGCGCAGCCCGGCCACGTCGTCCAGCGGCAGCGGCTCCTCCAGCCAGAACACGCCGAGTTCGGCCAACGCCGCGGCGATCCGGCGCACCTCGGCCGGGTCCAGGGCGGCGCGCACGTCGCCGGGCATCCGCCAGCTCTGGTTGAGGTCCACCATCAGCTCGAAGTCCGGTCCGACTGCCTCGCGGACGGCGCGCAGGGTCGCGATGCCCTCGTCCGCACGCTCGGCCGGGATCCGGATCTTCGCGGCCCGGAAGCCCTTCTCCTTGATGGCCAGGATGCTGTCCACGCGCTCGGCCGGCCCGAGGATCCGGCCGGTGGAGGCGTAGACCGGCAGCCGGTCCGTGGCTCCGCCGAACAGCGTGGCCACCGGGACCCCGAGGGCCTTGCCCATGATGTCCCACAGCGCCACCTCCAACGGCCAGTAGCGGCCGGCGTGGAAGGAGATGGTCTCCAGGGCCCTCACGTGCCGGGCGATCGCCAGCGGGTCGTGGCCCAGGAACAGCTCGGCGTACGGCTCGAAGCCGTCCATGCTGTCCCCGGAGCCGTAGCCGACCAGGCCCTCGTCGGTGGTCACCTGGACGACGGTGGCGGCGAACCGGGTACGCGGCACCGGGTCCCACGCGGCGTCGAACGGCGGGTCCAAGGGCAGGGTGGCCCGCAACAGCCGGATGTCGGCGATTTTCACGTGGTGCTCACTTCGCTCTTATCGGGCATTGCCGCGCCGGAGAAGAAGGGGTTGGACGGCGCGGTGCGATGCTTCATGACCTCGTCGAGCCCCGGCCGGCCCGCCGCCCCGTTGGCCAGCGCCGTGGCGGTCGCCAGCCGGTTGTTCTCGTACACGGCCTGCTCGTCCTCGGCACCGGGGTTGACCCAGACCGCGGCGATCAGGACCAGCTCGCCGAGGGCGTCGGCGGCCACATGCCCGGCCGCCACCGCGTCGGCGACGCCGCCGGCCACCCCGGCCTGCGCGGCGCCCCAGGTGAGGTTCCCGTGCTGGTCGTTCTCGATGGCCGCCTTGGTCACGAACAGCGTCGGCGGCTGCACGGCCACCCCCGGCGCCAGCACGGCCATGAACGGCACGTGCCCTGCGCTGGGGGTGGCCAGCGCGGTGGCCCAGGCGGTGCCCGCCGGGCCGGAGCGCGGGCCCAGGACGGTGTTGATGTGCGCGGCGTCGACGCCCGTTCCCACGAACGACTCGCCGATCTGGAGCTCGCCTTCTGCTCGCATTACTTGATGAATCCGTTCTGCTTGAGCCAGTCCTTGGCGACCTGGTCGGCGGGCAGGCCTTGGGCGTCGACCTCGGCGTTCAGCTCGGTCATGGCGGCGTCGTCGAGCTTGGCGGCCACCGGGTCCACGATGGTGGCGATGGCCGGGTACTTGGTGAGCAGCGACTGCTTCAGGGTCAAAGACGCGTTGTAGTTGGGGAAGAAGTTCTTGTCGTCCTTCAGGACGGTGAGCTTCAGGGCGCTGATTCGGCCGTCGGTGGCGAACACCTCGCCGAAGTTGCAGGTACCGCCCTTGGCGGTCTCGGTGTAGATGACGCCGGTGTCCAGCATCTTGATCTGGTCCTTGCCGGCGGTCAGGCCGTAGGCCTTGGTCATGCCGGGGAAGCCGTCGTCGCGGGTGGAGAACTCGGACTCGATGCAGTACGTCGCGTCCGAGGGCGAGAGCTTGGCCAGATCGGACAGGGAGTGCACGCCGAGCTTGTCGGCTTCGCCGGCCCGGGTGGCCAGGGCGTAGGTGTCGTTCATCGGGGCCGGGTTCAGCCAGGCGATGCCGTTGGCGGCGTCGGCGGACTTCACCGCCTGGAACTGCGCGTTGGGGTCGGCGATCGGCTTGGTGTTCTTCAGGTAGGTGATCCAGGCCGTGCCCGTGTACTCCCAGTACATGTCGACCTGGCCGGCGGTCAAGGCGTCGCGGGTGTTGACCGAGCCCTTGATGTCGGTCTTGTCGGTGAAACTGGCGCCGTGTGCCTGCAGCAGGTACTCGGTGATCTTGCCGAGCAGGATGCTTTCGGTGAAGTCCTTGCTGGAGACGGTGAACGAGGCGCCTTTGAGCTCGTCGCCCATGGAGCCGGAACTACCGCCGGCGGACTTGGAACTGCTGCAGGCGGTCGTGGCGGCCAGCAACGCTGCGGTGGATATGCCGCACAAGAGAATGCGGGAACGCATGAGGGGCTCTCCGTTCAAGATGAGGGTGGGGGAGTGCTCTATGTGCTCGGTGAACTTGATGCGCTACAGCCCGCGAGGCCTCGTGAACTCCTCGGCGATGCGCGCGAGCCAGTCCACGAAGAAGGCGATGCACATCACCAGCACGGCGCCGGTGACCTGCACGGGGAACCGGTTGAGCTTCAGGCCGTTGACGATGATGTCGCCCAGCCCCCCGGCGTTGACGAAGGTGGCCAGCGTGGTGACGCCGACGGCCAGCACCAGCGTGGTGCGCACGCCGGCCATCAGCACCGGTACCGCCAGCGGCAGCTCGATCCTGCGCAGGATCTCGCCGGGCCGCATGCCGATGCCGCGGGCCGCCTCGGTCACCGCCGGGTCGATCTGCTGCAGGCCGACGATGGTGTTGCGCAGGACCGGCAGCACGCTGTAGGCGACGATCGAGATCATCGCGACCTTCACGCCAACGTCGAGCTTCATCGTCAACAGGACCAGCAGGCCGATAGCGGGGAAGGCCTGCCCGATGTTCGCCAGGCCGAGGAAGACCGGCGCGACCAGCCGGGCGCGGGGCCGGGACAGCAGGATGCCGAGCGGTACGGCGATCGCCAGGGTGATGGCCGCGGCCAGGAAAGTGAGCTTGAGGTGCTGGCTGATCGCGGTGCTCAGGTACGACCAGTTCAGGGTGCGCTGCTCGATGGAGTCCAGAGTCTGCGAGTGGACCCACAGATACAGGCCGAGCAACGCGAGGGCTATCAGGATCGGCGTTGTCGCCAGCCGTCTGATGTTGCGGCGTGCGGTCCGGTCGCGGGCCACGGTGAACGCCAGGCTTCCTGCGTCGACCCCGGTCGGGGGTGCGGCTTCGGTGGCGGTCACGGTTCGACCCCCACGTGCGCCATCTCAGTAGCCTGTGTCTCTGCCAGTCGCGCGGTCGCGATCGCCTTGCGGACGCTGGCGAAGTCGGCGGCGCCGAGGGCGTTGCCTTCCGCGTCCACTATTCGTACCGCCTGCGCGCCGCCCAGCAGCTGTTCGGTGACCTCGCGCAGCGTCGCATCGGCGGCGATCACAGGATCCTGCTTTTCTGTGGCAACCGCTGGGTCGATGGCGTTCGCGGCCGGAAGCAGTGCCAACAGCCGCACGTGTGCCGTGCTGCCGACGAACTGCCGCACGTGCTCGTCGGCCGGGTTGGTCAGCAGCGCCAGCGGTCGGTCGTACTGCACCACCCGCGACTGATCGGCCAGCACCGCGATCCGGTCGCCGAGCAGCAGCGCTTCCTCGAAGTCGTGGGTGACGAAGATGACTGTCTTGCCCAGCGACCGCTGCAGGTCCTTGAACTCTCGCTGCAGACGCAGCCGGGTGATCGGGTCCGTGGCACCGAACGGCTCGTCCATCAAGAGCACCGGCGGATCGGCTGCCAAGGCGCGTGCCACACCGACCCGCTGCTGCTGCCCTCCGGACAACTGCCGCGGGTACCGCGACATGTACTTCGCCGGCTCCAGACCGACCAGCGTCAACAGTTCCTCGGAGCGATCGGCGATCCGCTTCTTCGGCCAGCCGAGCATCTTCGGGACCGCGGCGACGTTGTCGGCGATCGTCATATGCGGGAACAGCCCGATCGACTGGATCACGTAGCCGATGCGTCGGCGCAGTTTCACCGGGTCGGAGTGGGTGACGTCCTCGCCGCCGAGCCGGATCGCCCCGGACGTCGGCTCGATCAGCCGGTTGATCAGCTTCATGGTGGTGGTCTTGCCGCAGCCGGACGGACCTACGAACGCGACCAGTTCCCCGGCCGGGATGTCCATCGAGACGTCGGCCACGGCCGGGGCCGGCTGGCCCGGGTAGACCTTGGTCAGGTGCTCCAGCTCGATGCCGAGCGCCTGCGGGTTGTCGTAGTTCTCAGACACGGATCCCCCTGGAGACGGTGACACGGCGGAGCACGAGGTACAGGCCGTCGAACGCCAAAGCGAGGATGGCGATGCCGAACGCGCCGACGACGGCCTGGTTGGTGGCGTTGACCGAGCCCAGTCGGGACAGGCCGGTGAAGACCAGGTTGCCCAGGCCCGGGCCGGAGACGTAGGCGGCGATCGCCGAGATGCCGAAGACCAGCATGGTCGCCACTCGCAGGCCGGCCAGGATCACCGGCCAGGCCAGCGGCAGCTGGACCCGCACCATCCTGCGCACCGGGCCCATCCCGATGCCGGCGGCGGCCTGTGTCACCGCCGGGTCCACGTTGCGCAATCCGGCGACGGTGTTGCGGATGATCGGCAGCTGCGCGTAGATGATGAGCGCGATGACGGTGGTGGTCCACCCCAGGCCCGTCTCGGGCTGCAGCAGAGTCAGCAGCGCCAGCGAGGGGATGGTCAGCAGCGCACCGGCCAGCGCCGTCACCGGCCCGGAAAGCCGTGGGCGGTCCCAGACCAGGGCACCGACCGTGACGCCTATCAGGGCGGCGATGACCATCGTCAACAGGACCAGCTGTATCTGCTCCCAGAACAGGGGCCGGATGTACGGCCACTGGACCCTCAGGTAGTCCGACAGCGATGGGCTCGGCACGGTCCCCTCCTTCCTGCACGTTGTTGCTGCTTGTTGCGGTCAGGGGCTTGTTGTGTGGCTCACGCTAGAACTCCATGCGGAAAAGTTTCAATAGGCGACACCAGAAGTTGCTATGGTTGCAACATGCCGCCGATATCAGAGGTCAAAGAGTCCGGTTTTGTCCGGGATCTCGACATCCTGGAGGCCCTCTCCGAGGCGATCGCCCGGACCGGCGAGGGCCTGCGCCTGACCGACATAGCCACGGTCACCGGCCGCGAGAAGAGCCAGCTCTCCCGCGCTTTGTCCAGATTGGAGAAGGCCGGCCTGGTCGCCCGCGACGACACCTCCCGCCGCTTCGGCCTGGGCTGGCGCCTGTTCCACTTCGCGGCGATGACCGCCGAGGCCCGGCTCACCAGCCGCGCCCAACCGGCGATGCGCGAGCTGGTCGCCTCCCTGGGGGAGACGGTTCACCTGTGCGTCCTGCGCGGCGTGGCCTGCGTGACGGTCCACTCCGAGATCCCACGCCACGGCTTCCGCGGCCTGGCCTGGGTCGGTGTCGAGGCCCCGGCCCACACCCTGACCGCCGGCCGGGTGCTGCTGGCGGAGCTCGGCGAGGACTCGCTGCGCGCGCTGTACCCGGACGAGACCCTGCCGGACGTCCCGCCCACCGGGCACATCAGGACCCGCACGGAGCTCCTCGCCGAGTGCACACGTATCAGGACACGCGGGTACGCCACCGTGGACGAGGAATTCGAACCCGGCCTGGTCGGCGCCTCTTCAGCGGTGTACGACTTCCGCGGCCTCGCCGTAGCCTCACTGAACGTGGCCGCACCGAAGAGCCGGCTCAACGGCCGCCTGGACGCACTGGGGCAACGGCTCGCGGGGGTGGCGCGGCGGCTGTCGGGGGATTTGGGGTGGCGGGCTTAGAGGGCGGCCATTAGCTGAAGTGCGCCCAAATAGCTGCCTCCAAGTAGTCCCCAAGGCGAGGTGGAGCGGATACACAACGACGCCGAAGCCGAGGCGGCACCGTTCGGGAAACCGGGTCAAGCTCACGGCGCCGCTCAATGCCATGTCAGGTTACTGTCGTAACAGAGAACCGATACCGACGAGTGAGCGTCTTCTGTATGTGAAACTATTTAGTGTAGTAGCCGCCGTGCTGCTAGCTAGTGGACTGATAACGGCCCCGGCAGCCAACGCGAGCTCGGACAACCTCGGGTCGGTCGCGGTCGCTGACTACAACCTCGGGGACACGGCATTCACCGACTCGCAAAGCGGTACGGTCAGCGAGTTGCGCGCCGAGGTGTACTACCCGCGTGTGCTGGTCGGCCGCCATCCCCTGATCGTGATGTCGCACGGTTCCTGGTGGGCTTGTGACAGCGAGGCCGCGACGAGTTGGCCCTGTCCGGCCGGTACGCACCCGTTTCCGAGCTACCAGGGCTACGCCTACCTCGGCAAAGCCTTGGCAGCACAGGGTTTTGTCGTGGTGTCGATCAGCGCGGACGGCATCAACATGACCTCGTTCGACTACGGTGACCGGGCGCGGCTGGTCAATGAACATCTCTCGCTCTGGGAGCAGCTGGCCGACCACGACAAAGGCCCGCTGGTCGGGAAGTTCTACAACCCGGTGACCGGGCGGCCCGTCGCGCCGGCCTTCGCCGGGCACGTGGACATGAAGGACGTCGGCACGATGGGGCATTCGCGGGGCGGCAAGGGCGTGATGTGGCAGGCGTCCGACAAGCACAAGTCGGAATGGCCGGCCGGGGTGCAGGTGCAGGCGGTGCTCGGTCTGGCACCGGTCAAGTTCGACGACCCCGAAGGCGACCACAGCGATACGCTGATCACCACTCTGCCCTTTGCCGTCGTGACCGGCAGTTGCGATGGTGCCGTGCATGAGGCGGGCCAGCAATATCTGGACGACCTGGCCGGCCAGAACGCAGTCGCCGATTTCTCGATTTCGTTGCAAGGCGCCAACCACAACTACTACAACACGAACTGGTCGCCGCCGTTCGAGTTCGGCGAGGACGACAGCACGTGCCCCACTACCGAACTGCCTCAGAACCAGCAGCACGACGCGCTGGTCGCCTACGCGAGCGCGTTCTACCGCTACGAGCTCTACAGTGACCCGTCCGGCCTGCCGATCCTGACAGGGCGATCGCCGGTGCCGGGAGTCACCTCGACGGTCCGGGTGGCGCCACCCGGGAGGTAAGAAGCGCGTCGCTCGCAGTAGCCCCGAACAGGTACTGGGACCCGGTCGAGGCCGGCTGGCCGGTTGCGCAGGTCGACGATGAGCCGGAGCCCTATGAGGGCGACGTGGTGCGAGTCCGAGCCCGATGCTGGTCGGGCCTGATGGCGTTGGCCAGGGGCCGACCTGGTCAAGGCTCTGTGGCTCCCAATTGGCCCCCAAGGGCGGTAACCGTTTTCGCATGTCACGCACGAAATGCCTCCTCCGTCAGTCGGGCATGGCGCGTGTCCACCTGCAGGCCGTTCGTGATCGTGCATCCCGTGTGGCCCCAGCGGCCCCCAGCGACGGGCGCGCGCCAAGAAAGCTCCGTCGTGGACACGCGTCGGCATCGCCGATCTCGGTCGAATCGGCAACCCGGCGACGTCGGAGGCTCGCTCATCAGCACATTTAGTCGGCGGGGAGACGATGTGGCTGGTGCTGCTGACCTTCTCTCGTAGGCGAGCACGCCATCTCGAACGCCCTCCGGCCTCCGCGTCCCCGGTGTGCACCGGAGTTAACACAGCATGTACGGCCGTGTCACGGGGCCGTGACCACCGGACATCACCCTAAGCGATACCTGTCGAACGACAGATATTCCGAGTCCGGTGAGGTCCGCGATGAGCCAGCCGCAGAACGTTGCGCCACCCGCCCAACCCCCGTTCCCGTCCGGCCGCGCCGACGCGGCCGCCCTTGCTGAGGCCGACAGCCTCGCCGCCCTCGGCTACCGTCAGGAGCTGCGCCGCGGCGTCGGCTCCTTCTCCTCCTTCGCCGCGGGGTTCTCCTTCGTCAGTATCCTGACAACGGTCTTCCAGCTGTTCGGCCTGGGCTTCGGCTTCGGCGGCGCGGCCTTCTTCTGGACCTGGCCGCTGGTCTTCGCCGGCCAGATGCTCGTGGCGCTGAACTTCGCCCAGTTGGCCGCGTGGTGGCCGGTGTCCGGGGCGATCTACCAGTGGTCTACGCGGCTGGCCGGGAAGGGTTTCGGCTGGTTCACCGGGTGGGTGATGATCGTGGGCCAGGTCCTCACTGTCGCGGTGGCGGCGGTCGCCCTGCAGGCGGTGCTGCCGAGCATCTGGGACGGGTTCCAGGTCGTCGGTGGCCGGCACGCCGACCCCACGCCGACGTCGTCGACCGGCGCGCAGAACGCGGTGCTGCTCGGCTGCGTCCTGCTGGTCGTCACGACGGTCCTCACCATCGTGTCGGTGCGTGTCATGGCCCTGGTCACCAGCGCCGGCGTGGTCGTCGAACTGGTCGGCGTGGCGGCGCTCATCGCGCTGTTGTTCTTTCTGCCCAAGCGGTCGGCGACTGTCGTACTGCACACGACCGGAGCAGCCCCAGGCGGCTCCTACCTGTTCGCGTGGCTGGCTTCGGCGCTGATGGCCGCATATGTGCTGGTCGGCTTCGACGCCGCCGGCGAGCTCAGCGAGGAGACCCGGGCACCGCGCCGCACGACGCCGAAGACGATCGTGCGCGCCGTCGCGGTGTCGGGGCTCGGCGGTGGGCTGCTGATCCTGGCCGGGCTGATCGCGGCGCCGAGCCTGACCGACGGGGGCCTGGCCTCCGGCGGGTTGGCCTGGGTGGTCTCCGAGCGGTTCGGGCCGGTGCTGGGACGGTTGCTGTTGTGCACGGTGGCGGTAGCGGTGTTCGCGTGCACGCTGGCCTGCCAGACGGCCGGGTCGCGGATGGTGTTCTCGATGGCGCGGGAGAACGCGCTGCCGTTCTCGCGGGCGCTGGCGAAGGTGTCGCCGCGGACGGGGACGCCGGTCACGGCGAGCCTGGTCGTGGGGGCCGGGGCCGTGGCGGCACTGGTCGTGAACATCGGTCAGACGGCGCTGTTCACGGCGTTGTCGAGTCTGTGCATCGCGATGCTGTATCTCGCGTATCTCGGGGTGACCGGTCCGCTCCTGTGGCGTCGGCTGACGGGGTGGACCGCCCAGTTCGACGGTGGGCGGGACGAGGATGGACGCGCCATCTTCAGCCTGGGCCGGTTCGGCGTCGCCTGCGGGGCGGTGGCCGTGCTCTATCAGGCCACGATGGTGGTCAACCTGTTGTGGCCCCGGGCCGCTGTCTACGACACGACCGGGCATACATGGTGGCTGCGGTGGTCGGGGGTCCTGTTCATCGCCGGGGCTACCGCGGTCGGTGGCCTCTACTACGCGGCGACGCACCGGCGGCACCGCGCGGTCGGCGGGATCGCGATCGCAGCGGTGGCCGAGGCGGTGTCATGACCACCCGCCAGACGGACACCGTCGCCGGCGCCCGCAGCGACGCGCGGTCCCAGGCCGTGTCCGCCGCCGCGACGGCCACGAAGTCCATGCCGTACGTCCCCGCCGCGACGTCTCCCAACATCCCGCCGGACGTGTCACCAGACGCCCTGACCTGGGCTGAGACTGTTCCGCCGGCGGCCTACACCCACCGGGTGGTCGCCCGCGGGACGCGCATCCGCCTGGAGGATCCCACCGGCGATGCCTGCGCCCACCTCTTCCTCCTCCGGACCGACGCGCCGTACGAACGCCTCAACGTCGCCGACACGCTCAAGATCCCCTGGCAGGCCTACCTGGGTCCCGGCCACCCGCTGCTCTCCGGCGACGGCAGGGTTCTGGCCACTCTCGCCGCCGACACCTCCCGGCACCATGACGCCTTCTGCGGCACCACGTCCGACGCGTGGAACATCGCAAAGTACGGCGACGCCCGACCCGAAGGGCCCACGCCGTCCGGACAGTCGCTCCTGACGCTCGCCGCCGCGAAGCACGGCCTGACGCTTCGGGACCTGGGCCCGACGCTCTCCCTCTTCCAGGGCGTCCGTGTCGCTGAGGACGGCGCTTTGAGGTGGCAGGGCTCCGCCGGTCCCTGCACCTCGGTCGACCTGGTCGCCGAACTGCCGCTCACCGTCCTGGTCGCCAACGTCCCGCATCCTTTGGACCCGCGTCCGGGCTATACCGTCGGCCCCCTGCGAATCCACGCATGGCGCAGCACCCCGACCGGTCCCGGGGACGAGTCCTTCACCGCCAGCCCCGAACGCACCCGCGCGTACCTCAACACCCTCGATGACTGGGAGTCCCGCTCGTGACCACCCTCGACTGGTCCGGCTCCCTCGTCCCCGGCGCCGTGGTGCGCGACGACCGGGTCGCGCCGCGCGCCGCGTGGTCGGCGGTCGTGCCGGCCGGGCACGTGCTGACGATCGTCGACGTCGGCGGCAACCAGAGCGCCGACTGCCTGCTGTTTGACGCCGCCGACCCGGCCGAGCGCTATAGCGCCCCGGACACACTGGGCTGGTCGGGCGACGCCTATGTCCGCACCGGCACGGTCCTGCGGTCCAACCACGGCAACCCCCTGATGACCGTCGTCGGCAACGAGGTCGACCGGCAGGACACGATCGGCGGGGCCTGCTCGAAGGAGTCCAACACCCTGCGCTACGGCCATCACGCGGCCGCCGACCACGCCTGTCGGGAGAACTTCCTGTCCGAGGGCGCCAAGTGGGGACTGGGAGCGCGGGACCTGGTCTCCAACCTGAACTGGTTCATGAACGTGCCGGTCGAGGCGGACGGGTCACTGGGGATCGTCGACGGCCTGAGTGCGCCGGGGAAGCGTGTGGCGGTTCGGGCCGAGCGGGACGTGCTGGTCGTGGTGTCCAACTGCCCGCAGATGAACAACCCCTGCAACGCCTTCGACCCTACTCCGTTACGCATGATCGTCACCGCCGTCGGGGCCGCCCCCGAGACGGCTCAGGAGGACCTGTGAACCCCCGCTTCGACACCGTCTTGATCGCCAATCGCGGCGAGATCGCTCGGCGCGTGATCCGCTCGGCGCGGGAGCTCGGGCTCAGGACCGTCGCCGTGTTCTCCGACGCCGACCGGGCCGCGCCACACGTCCGCGAGGCCGACACAGCCGTCCGGATCGGTCCCGGGCCCGCGCGCGAGAGCTACCTGCGCGCCGAGGCGATCCTTGAGCTCGCCGTGAGGCACGGCGCGGCCGTGCACCCCGGTTACGGCTTCCTCTCCGAGAACGCGGGGTTCGCCCGATCCGTCGAAGAGGCCGGACTCGTGTTCGTGGGCCCCACGGCTGAGCAGATCGAGGCCTTCGGCAGTAAACACACGGCGCGCGCCCTCGCGGCGGCGGCCGGGGTGCCGATGCTCGCCGGGACCGGGTTGCTGGCCTGCGCGGACGACGCGGTCGCCGAGGCACTGCGGATCGGGTTCCCGGTGATGCTCAAAGCGACCGGGGGCGGCGGCGGGATCGGCATGGCCGCCTGTGCGACCGGCGAGGAGGTCCGAGAGGCGTTCGACCGGGTCAGCCGGCTGGCAGGCGCCAACTTCGGCACGGGCGGGGTGTTCCTGGAACGGCTCGTCCGGCCCGCGCAGCACGTCGAGGTCCAGCTCTTCGGCGACGGCGCCGGGCGCATCGCGGTGTTCGGCGACCGTGACTGTTCGCTCCAGCGCCGACACCAGAAGGTGATCGAGGAGGCGCCCGCTCCGGCGCTGCCCGACGATGTCCGGGCCCTGCTGCAGTCCTCGGCGCGGACCCTGCTGGCCGGCGTCGGATACCGGTCGGCCGGGACCGTGGAGTTCGTCTACGACCCGATCCGGGCCGAGGCCTCGTTCCTGGAGGTCAACACCCGGCTCCAGGTCGAGCACCCGGTCACCGAGGAGGTGTTCGGAGTCGATCTCGTGGCCCTGATGCTTCGTCTGGCGCGTGATGGCGCCCGCGGGCTCGACGACTCCGTCTTCGGCCCGCACGAGCCGCGCGGCCATGCCGTCGAGGCCCGCGTCTACGCCGAGGACCCGGCGCGCGGCGGTCAGCCCAGCTCCGGGCTGGTCACCGCGGCGGTGTTCCCGGGCCAGGGCACGCCGCCGCTGGCCGGCGTGCGGGTGGACGGCTGGCTGGAGACGGGGATGGAGGTCGGGGGGCACTACGACCCGATGCTCACCAAGGTGATCGCCTCCGGCCCGACCCGCCAGGACGCCCTCGACGTGCTGCACGAGGGGCTCCAGGCCTGCCGTGTGGACGGGATCGTCACCAACCTCGGACTGCTCAGGGCGTTGACCGGAGACGCAGCGCTGCGCTCGGCGACGCATTCGACCTCGACGCTGGCCGAAGGCGGGATCGCAGGGGATCCCGAACCGCGTGTGGAGGTGCTGCTGCCGGGTCTGCAGACGACGATCCAGGACCTGCCGGGCCGGGTCGGATTGTGGTCGGTCGGCGTTCCGCCGAGCGGACCCTTCGACGCGGTGTCCTTCGCCGAGGCCAACCTCGCGGTCGGCAACCCGGCCGGGGCGCCGGGCCTGGAGGTCACCGCGGCGGGGCCGACACTGCGTTTCTCGACGGCGACGATCGCCGCGGTCACCGGCGCGTCCTGTGAGGTCCTGCTGGACGGGGAGCCGGTCCCGATGTGGGAGCCGGTGGAAATCGCGGCCGGCTCCGAGCTGGCGGTCGGTGCGGTCGCCGGACCGGGTCTGCGGGTCTACCTGGCCGTGCGCGGCGGTTTCGACGTACCGCGGTATCTGGACAGCGCCTCGACCTTCACGCTCGGCGGTTTCGGTGGCCACGGCGGGCGGGCACTGATGACCGGCGACGTTCTGCGTCCCGGATCACCGGACTCCGACCACCCGCACCCGGCGTTCGCGCCGGGCGAGCGGCTGACGCGGGTCGGGCCGCCGACGCCCGCGCACCGGCGCCCGGCGTTCACCGGCGACTGGGAGATCGCCGTCACCGAGGGACCGCACGCCGCGCCGGAGTTCTTCACCCGCGCGGACATCGAGACCTTGTACGCGTCCTCCTACACCGTGCACCACAACTCCGCGCGGACCGGCGTGCGGCTGCTCGGGCCCAAGCCCGCGTGGGCTCGCCAGGACGGCGGCGAGGCCGGTCTGCACCCGTCGAACATCCACGACACGCCCTATGCCGTCGGCGCTCTGGACTTCACCGGCGACACCCCGATCATCCTCGGGCCGGACGGGCCGTCGCTCGGCGGCTTCGTGTGCCCCGCTGTGGTGGCCGGCGGCGACTTGTGGAAGCTCGGGCAGCTGCGGCCCGGCGATACGGTGCGGTTCGTTCCGGTGAGGGAGGAAGATGCGGCGCAGCTCACCGACAACCGCGCCTCGACGGCGGTGCCGCGGCGCGGCGGCGACGGGGATGACGGCGTGCTGGGACGCCTGCCGGCCGAGGACGGCCGCCCCGAGGTGACCTACCGGCGCGACGGAGACGGCAACGTGCTCGTCGAGTACGGGCCGATGATGCTCGACATCGGGTTGCGCATGCGCGTTCACGCCCTCCAAGAGGCGCTCGCCTCGCACTCGCCGCACGGTGTCCTCGACGTGACGCCGGGGATCAGGTCCTTGCAGGTCCACACCGACGCGCGGATCCTGCGCGCGACCGATGCGGCGGCGCTGCTGCGGGAGTTGGAGGCGATGATCCCGCCGACCAGCGAGCTGACAGTGCCGTCGCGGACGGTGCGGCTGCCATTGTCCTGGGACGACCCGGCCACGCGCGTCGCGATCGACCGCTACATGGCCGGGGTGCGCGACGACGCGCCCTGGACGCCTTGGAACATCGAGTTCATCCGCAGGATCAACGGCCTGGACTCGGTCGAGGACGTGCGGCAAATCGTCTACGACGCCTCCTACCTCGTGCTGGGGCTCGGTGACGTCTACCTGGGCGCGCCGGTCGCCACGCCGTTGGACCCGCGGCACCGGCTGGTGACGACGAAATACAACCCGGCCCGCACCTGGACCGCCGAGAACTCGGTCGGGATCGGCGGGGCGTACCTGTGCGTCTATGGGATGGAAGGGCCCGGCGGTTATCAATTCGTGGGGCGGACGGTGCAGGTCTGGAACCGATTCCGCCGCGGCGGACTGTTCCGCGAGCATCCCTGGGCCCTGCGGTTCTTCGATCGGATCGAGTGGTATCCGGTCTCGGCCGAGGAGCTGCTGGAGCTGCGTGCTCAGACCGATGCCGGACGCGGCGACTTCGAGACGGTCGAAGGGACCTTCTCCATCGCCGAGTACGAGCGCTTCCTGACGCGTGAGACGGACTCGATCGCCAAGTTCCGGGCGAGACAGAGCGCGGCGTTCGAGGAGGAGAAGGAGCGTTGGCGCGCCTCGGGGGAGTTCGACCGGCACACGGAGCCGGTCGCTGCGAACACGCCGGATGAAGAGGCGGTCGTGGTGCCCGACGGTGCGGTCGTCGTGGCCGCGCCGTTCCTGTCGACGGTGTGGCAGCTGCACGTCGAGCCGGGATCGATGGTCGCGGCGGGGGAGCGGATCGCGGCGGTGGAGGCGATGAAGATGGAGTCGGTGGTGACGGCGCCGTGCTCGGGGCGGGTGCTGGGCGTGTACGCGCAGCCTGGGGATCAGGTCGCCGCGGGGCAGGCGCTGATGGCGATCGGAGTGGCGGCGTGACCTCGAACAACGCCGTCCGGCGGGTCCGCCCCGCCTTCGCCCGGATCCGGCAGGCCGACCGGCCGGAGGTCTGGATCAGTCTGCGTCCGGAACCCGAGGTCCTGGCCGAGGCCGCGAGGATCGATGATCGGATCGTCGCGGGGGAACGGCTGCCGCTGGCAGGCCTGGTGTTCGCCGTCAAGGACAACATCGACGTTCTCGGACTTCCCACGACAGCGGGCTGCGCCGCGTATTCGTACCGTCCGACCCAGGACGCCGCATGCGTCGCGCGCCTGCGCGCCGCGGGCGCGATCGTCATCGGCAAGACCAACCTCGACCAGTTCGCGACAGGCCTGGTCGGAACGCGCAGCCCCTTCGGCGCGGTCCGCAACGCCTGGGACCCGGCCCGGATCTCCGGCGGCTCGTCCTCGGGGTCGGCGGTCGCCGTGGCGCTCGGCGAGGTCGACTTCGCCCTCGGCACCGACACCGCCGGCTCCGGGCGGGTGCCCGCCGCGCTGCAGGGTGTCGTCGGGATCAAGCCCACCGTGGGTGCGGTGCCCACGTCCGGCGTGGTCCCGGCCTGCCGTTCGCTGGACTGCGTGACGGTGTTCGCCCCCGATGTCAGCCTGGCGCGCGCCGTCGCTGAGGTGATGGGCGACCCGGCACCGTTGTCCCGGGCGTTGCCCGCGCGTCCGCGCGTCGCCGTCCCGCTCGCGGCACAGGTGGCCGGCCTGGCCGAGGGCTGGCCGGAGGCGTTCGCGGCGGCGGTGGCCCGGCTCCGCACCTGCGGTGTGGAAATCGTCGAGGTCGACATCGCTCCGCTCCTGGAAGCCGCGAACCTGCTCTACGGCGGTGCTTTTGTGGCCGAACGCTATGCGGCTGTGGGCGAGTTCATCGAGAACCATCCCGACGCAGACCTCGATGCGACGGTCGCCGCGATCATCCTGGCTGGCGCGGCCCCGAGCGCCGCTGACCTGTTCGGCGACCGCGAACGTCTGGAACAGCTCGGCGCCGAAGGGCTTGAGGTCTTCGACACCTGCGACGCTCTGCTGACCCCGACCACGACAGGCCACCCCCGGATCGCCGAGGTGCTCGACGATCCGGTCGGCGCGAACGGTCGCCTGGGCCGGTATACGAACTATGCGAACCTGTTCGGCCTCGCCGCGGTCGCCGTCCCGGCTGGGCTCGTCGACGGACTGCCCTTCGGTGTCATGTTCACCGGCGCGCCGCGCTCCGACGCAGCCCTGGCCGAGCTCGCCACACGGTTCGCCTCGCCGCCGGTCCAGATCGCTGTCTTCGGTGCACACCTTCGCGGCCAGCCGCTCAACCGGCAGTTGGTCGCGCTCGGCGGTGCGTTCACCGCGGATGTCCGGACGGCTCCGGCGTATCAGATGTTCGCGCTCCGGACTGTCCCGGCCAAGCCGGGCCTGGTCCACAGCGGTGCCATTCGAGGTGCGTCGGTGGTCGGTGAGCTCTGGACCCTTCCCGCCGCCGGCTTCGCCGAACTCGTCGCGAGTCTTCCGCGACCGATGGCGATCGGCTCGGTGGAGCTCGCAGACGGTCAGTTCGTGCCCGGCTTCCTGTGTGAACCGTCAGCCCTCGACGGCGCCGAGGACATCACCGGGGCCGGTGGTTGGCGTGCTCATCTGGCGGCCACGCCAGAATGACTCTCATGGAGAAGACGTCACGCGCGGGCCGCCCGCGTGCGGTCCCCGACGCCGCCCCGGAGCTGCCGCCGCGCGAACAGATCCTGCTCGCTGCCGCCGGGCTGTTCGTCGGTCAGGGCTTCGGCGGCACGTCGACGCGCGCCATCGCCGACGCCGTCGGCATTCGGCAGGCGTCGCTGTACTACCACTTCGCCGGAAAGGACGACATCCTCGCCGAGCTGTTGAACCGCTCGGTGCGCCCCAGCGCCGAGCTCGCGCGGCGCCTGGAGGAGCAGGCGGGCCCTGACCCGGCGGTCTCAGCGGCGGCGCTGTACGCGCTGGCCGCGACGGACACGGAGCTGCTTGCACGCGCGCCGCACAACATTGGCAGCTTGTATTTGATCCCGGAGGTGCGCGACCCGCGGTTCGACGAGTTCCGAGCGCTGCGGGAGGAGCTGCAGGAGGTTTACGGGCGGCTCGGTGGCAAGGCCGGACAGCTGGCTCCCGGTGCGAACGCGGTACCGGCCTCGGTGCTCGGGGCACTGCTGATCCAGGTGGTGGAGGTGGTCATCCCGTTGCGCCGGCTGGGCGGGTCCGAGCTGCCGGTCGAGCCGGCGGTGGTGGCGGAGGCGACGCTTCGGATGGCCGGCCTAGGTCCGGCGGAGATCCGGGCAGCGGCGGCGCGGGCCGCGGGGCTGCCGTGAGCCGGTGAACCCAAGGGAGCTGCTCGTCCGGGACCGTGACGCCAAGTTCACTGCGGCATTCGACGCGGTGTTCGCTTCGATCGAGGTCACCGCGATCATGATCGTGCCGCAAGCACCGAAGATGAACGCCACCTCCGCGCAGTCCTGGACCAGTACATCGCGCACTATGACGTCGGCCGCAGCCATCAAGGCGACGGAATGTTTCTGCGTGCCCCGGATGACGACGCGAACGTGATCCCGTTCCCGGCCCACGCCGAGCAGATCCGCCGCAAACGCCTCCTCGGGGGACTGATCAACGAGTACGAGACTGCCGCATAAAAGCCCCGGTCAAATCCAGTGGCCGAGTTACTGACCACCACAGGGCGCCACGGCGGCGGCGAGCGTGTCCTGGGCTGCGGCGGCTGGATACTCCAAGTCGAACACCGTGGTTCGCACGTGGGCGATGGCCTGGTCGAGCGCGCCGATCGCGGCCCGTACCCGATCGTGGACCTGGTCGCTGGCCTCCAGGGCCAGCGCGCCGTGCAGGTCCAGGCTGGCCGCGAACATGGAGTGGATCACTTCGTCGTTCAGGCCGGCGGCGATACGTTCCCGCTCGGCGTCCAGATCTCGAGCGGCTTCCATTGCACTGGGCCTCGACGATTTCTCGGCCCGAACGCGGAGAGTCATGTGTGAGCCACCTTGCCATTGAGGCAGACAGCACGGCGGAACCGGGACCGACGGGGTCCGGGCCTGACCGGGACTTGGCGGGGCTGCCCTTCTGTGAAGCATCTGATTTGATCCTAGGCGCACTGATTGCGCGCTACAAGCAGCGAACGGCGCCGCGGCGGCATACGTCCCGGATATGCCAGGACTTATGGCACTGCTCTGATATCCGCGCTGGGTGTTGTGTGGAAGGTGAGCAGAAGGCGGATACGTCTTCTGGATAGGAGTTCCCATGAGCGAGTCCACTCGCCGTGCGCAGTTCCCGGCCATGCCTGACCTGAGCGACCTGACCGATCCGCTGCAGCAGCTGTTCGGCATCCGCCCGCAGTCGCCGTACGGCATCCGTATCGAGACGCACTACGAGACCGACGCCTACGTCGTCCGGGGCGAGATGCCCGGACTCGACTCCGCGAAGGACTTCGAAGTCGCCGTGACCGACGGCATGCTCACCCTGCATGCCGAGCGCAACGAGCGGCAGCAGGACCGCCAGCACTCGGAGTTCCGCTACGGCGCGTACAACCGCTCCGTGCGCCTCCCGGACAGTGCGAAGGCCGAGAAGGTCACCGCGACCTACGACGAGGGCATCCTGACCGTCCGGGTTCCCCTGGACAAGCCGGTGAATGCGGCCAGCCACAAGATCAAGGTCGCGTCTGCCAAGTAGTACCGGGCGTCCGCCTCGGAGATCCTCGTGACTCCCGGGCTGTGAGCCAAGACCGAACCGCCCCGCGCTCATGCGCGGGGCGGTTCGGTGTGTCCGGCAGGAGCTTGGGATCTCTTGCCACGTCAGCGATCGGCGGTTGTGAACTGCGCAGCGCGGCGCCGCAGATGGCGAAGGCTTCGATGTGAAATATCGGCCTGAACCTTGGGTGCGCGAGTGGCCGCAGTGCGGTAGAAGATCCTCTTGCCGATCTCGATCAGGACCAGGTATCCGATGACCATGCCGGCCAGGGCTGCGAAGTATGCGGCCGGCAGCGGCTGGAAACCAAGTGTGTGGGCCAGTGGGCTGGCGGGGAGGACCGCGCCGATGGCGACCACGGTCAGCGCGGCGAGGGTTAGCGGGAGGCTGGGGTGGCTGCGGAAGAAGGGGATGCGGCGGGTGCGGATGGCGAAGATGACCAGGGTTTGGGTGGCCAGGGATTCGACGAACCAGCCGGAGCGGAACTGGGCTGGTCCGGAGTGGAAGACCCAGAGCATGACTCCGAAGGTGAGGAAGTCGAAGACGGAGCTGAGCGGCCCGAAGAAGACCATGAAGCGGCGGATGAAGCCGATGTCCCAGTGCGAGGGCCGGCGCAGCTGTTCCTCGTCGACGTTGTCGGTGGGGATCGCCAGCTGGCTGGTGTCGTAGAGCAGGTTGTTGAGAAGGATCTGCGAGGGCAGCATCGGCAGGAAGGAAAGGAACAGCGACGCGCCGGCGGCCGAGGCCATGTTGCCGAAGTTGCTGGAGGTGCCCATCAGGACGTACTTGATGGTGTTGGCGAAGATCCGCCGGCCTTCGGCCACGCCGTCGGCGAGCACGTCGAGATCCTTCTCCAGCAGGATCACATCGGCGGCGTCCTTGGCGACGTCGGTCGCCGAGTCCACCGAGATGCCGACGTCGGCGGCATGCAGCGCGAGGGCGTCGTTGACGCCGTCGCCGAGGAACGCGACACCGCCGCCGGTCAGCCGTTGGACGTGCACGATGCGGGCCTTGTCCTCGGGACTGACGCGCGCGAACACGGTGGTGGTGGCGATCGCCGCGGCGAGCTGGGTGTCGTCGAGCTTGTCGAGGTCGGCACCGGTCAGCGCGTCACCGCGGCCCAGCCCCAAGTCGTGGCAGACCTTCAGGGCGACGGCCGCGTTGTCGCCGGTGACGACCTTCACCGCGATGCCGAGGTCGGCCAGACGGCGCAGCGCCTGGGCCGCGTCCTGTTTGGGCGGGTCCAGGAAGACGAGGAGCCCGACGAGGGTCAGCCCCCGTTCGTCATCGGGTGTCACCTGGCTCATCCCGCTGACGGATCGGGTGGCCACCGCGACGACCCGGTTCCCCGCGGCGAACTCCCTGTCCAGGGCCTTGCGCGCCTCCTCCGGGACGTTGACGCATCGGTCCAGGACACTCTCCGGTGCTCCCTTGGTCACGATGGTCGTCTGTCCCGCGCCGTCCCGGACCAGGGTCGAGGCCAGTCGGCGCTCGTGGTCGAAAGGCAGCGTCGCCAGGCGCGCGTAGTCGGCCAGTGCGGGGTACAGGGCCTGCGAGGCGGGAGATAGCCAAAGGGCCTGGTCGAGTGGATTCCCGCCAACGGCGAGTCCGTCGGCCCCCGAGTTCTCCGTGCACAACAGCCCCCAGCGAAGCACGGCCCCTTGGTCTGCTGCTGCGTCGTCGCCGGGGTCTGCGGGGATGGCGCGCTCGTAGTCGATCTTCCCTGCGGTGAGGGTGCCGGTCTTGTCGGTGAACAGCACGTCGACGTCGCCGAGGTCCTCGATGCACACCAGGCGCTTGACCAGGACCTTGCGGCGGCTCATCCGGTGCGATCCGGCGGCCAGGGAGGTGGAGACGACCGCGGGCAGCAGTTGCGGGGTGATGCCGACCGCGATGGCCAGGGAGAACAGCAGTGCGTCGATGATCGGTTTGTGCAGCACCACGTTCATCACGAAGATCGTCGTGGTCAGCGCGCCGGCGACGTATACCAGCAGCATCGAGAACTTCCGCAGCCCGACCTGGAACTCGGTGTCCAGGGGATGCGTGTCCAGGCCCGCGGCGATCTTGCCGAACTCGGTGCGCGGCCCGGTGGCCACCACGAGCCCGGTGGCGCTCCCGGCGTGGACCACGGTGCCCATCAGTGCGCACCCGGACAGCTCGGCCAACGGGGTTCCTGCGGGAACCGGGTCGGTGTGCTTGTCGGTGGGCAGCGATTCACCGGTCAGGACCGACTCGTCGCACTCCAGGCCGGTGACGGCCAGCAGCCGCAGATCGGCCGGGACGATGTCGCCGAGCTTCAGCTCGACCAGATCTCCGGGTACGAGCGCCGTGACGTCCACCGTGCCCGGTCGGCCGTCGCGGATGACGACCGTGGTGTGGCGGATCTGGGAGTGCAGCGCCTCGGCGGCTTTCTCGGCCCGGTACTCGTTGACGAACCCCAGGCCGACCGACACGGCGACGATCACGCCGATGATGACGGCGTCGCTGCGCTCGCCGACCAGGAAGGACACGGCGGCGGCGGCCATCAGCAGCCCGAGCAGTGGTGAGCGCAGCTGGTGCCAGAGCACTGAGAGCATGCGGGCCTTGTGCGAGGCGACCGCGTTCGGTCCGTACTCGGCCTGCCGCCGGTCGGCCTCTTCGCCCGTCAGACCTTGCTCGGCTGTCACGCCGAGCCCGCGCAGAACGTCCGCCGTGGGCATGGAGGCAGCGGAGGCCGCTTCGTGGACGGAAGCGGCCGGCTGCGATAGGGCGGAGGCCGTCATCGGCTTACGCCACCCGTCTGGGCGGCGTAAGAAGGACGATCGCCACGTCGGGAAGCCTTCGGCCTAGGGTCCCCGTCAATCAAAAGGCCTGTCATGTGTCTCGCCGCCTGGTGGAAGGTCACGCGCGGCGGGAGAGCACGTGGTCTGGACAGACCCAAGCGCGCTGCGTACTCCCAGCATCGCACGAATCGATGACGAAAGGTACAAGGTCACAGACGTCTCACCTACGGATCCGGCACCACGCGGGACTTGCCTGGCCGTGAGGTCACGGCCAGGCAAGTCCCGCGTGGTGCCGCGGTCGATCAGAGTGCCCAGCGGTGCCGGGTCACGAACGGCAGCCTGGCCCACATCCGGCCCAGGCCCCAGGTGGTGCCGGCGTAGGTCAGGGCGAGGACGATCAGTACGAGGGCGTCCATGACGTGCTCGTCGACGAACGGGTTGGTGGAACTGGTCGCGGCCCCAGCCCTGGTGTGCTGGGCGAGGGGGTAGGTGGCGAGCCACATGAAGGCGACCATGAGGACGCCGGAGGCGGCGGCGATGCGCACGGCGACGCCGGCGATCATCGCGGTGCCGATGCCGAGCAGGCCGAGCATGAACAGCCAGTCGGTGACCGGGTTGCCGGCGATGGAGTGGAACGCCGACTGGAACGGCCCGACGGCGACGCCCTTCAGGAAGCCCTTGGTGGGAGATCCGCCGTGGATCCAGGCCTTGGCTGACGGCGTGGAGTAGTGCAGGCCGAACGTCTTGTCCAGGAAGGCCCACAGGAACAGGAAGCCGGCGGCGATCCGCAGCACGGCGAGGGCCTTGGCCGCGTACGAGGTGATCATCGCCCCGGGGATCTCGGCGATCTCTGGGTGGACGGTGTTCACGCTGACGGGCTGCTGGCTGGTCATGGGGACTGCCTCCAATGGGTCGATGGTCTCAGGATCCTGCGGTCGACCGTTTCGCGGACGAGGCGAAGGACCCCTGTTGGAGGGCCGAACTGCCCTGCTCGGGTGGCGGACGCCTCTGCACCGCCGCACTCTGAGAATCACGGTCGGTGGTGACGGGCACCTGGTGGCCGCCGATCGGTGTCCGGCTCCTGCGATCCGTAGGATCAGCAGGGATGTAGCGCCGCCGTCGGTGCTCCGCCGCCGGGTCCGACGACACCGGGCTGCTCGCCGACGAGGACCCTCATCCGGTCCTGCTGTCCCGGCGCCACCGACCGACCGGTGAGCAGTTCCCGGTTGGTGTGCAGCAGCACGACGGTGGTGACCGCGGGATCGGTACCCCACCACAGGAATCTGACCAACGGCAGGTGCCGGTCGGCGGCGCCCCGTCGCAGCGGACGCAACCCTGCCGACAGCGCCACCGCGTCCAGCGCGATGCTCACAGCGAGCACCGTGTAACCGGTGAGGTAGGCACCGGTGGGCCGAGGGTGGGTCAGGGCCTGGAGGGTTTCAGCGGTTGCCGCGCCCAAGCCGCCGATGAAGATGCCGACAGCGGCGATGAGGGACCAGAAGAACCGTTCCCGGCCATATCCGAGGGGATGACTGTCGTCCGGGGGCCGGTCGCTGCCCGGGCCGCCGAGACGCGGTACCCGGTCGATGACGTCCTGGACCAGGTGGAATCGATCCAGGCCGTTCTGTTCACCACGCGGACCCGCAGATCGGGCAGGTGTCCGCGCAGGATCGATACCGCGGCGAGGACCTCGAGCACTGCGTCGACGACGCGGAAGTAGGCCACAGCGGACACATCGACGCTGACGTTGTCGCGGGTGATGATGCCCAGGGACTGGATCGGCATGGTGACGATCCACGCGAACACCATGATGGGATTCCTTACTGTGCGGCGGAGAGCGCCGGACTGGGAGTCGCGGGGGCGGCGGGTTCGCTCCTGCTGCGACGGGCCCAGCGGACGAGTTCGTCGACGCCCCAGACGATGACCGGGAACGGGGCGATGACGGCCAGCTGTGCCGGGCTCAGCGCCGCGGTTCCGAAGATGTGCTGTAGCGGCGGTGTGTAGATGACGGTTGCGGTGAAGAACAGCTCGAAGGCGATGCCCCACAGCAGCAGCGGGTTGGACCACAAGCCGATGGTGAACAGGGAGGCCCGGTCTGTCCGGGAGGCGAAGGCGGTGCCTATCTGGCAGGAGACGATGCCTGCGAAGGTGATCGTTGTGGCCTGGAGGTAGGCGTGGTGCAGTGGGGTGCTGCCTCCGGTCGGGTCGCCGGAATGCCAGCCGGCCCGCCACAGCGTGAAGAAGAACGCCCCCATCACCAGCGCCGCCGAGATCGATCCGAGCAGGGCCCAGGCGCGCAGGAGCAGTACGCGGTCGATGACGCCCGCGGTGCGCGGCCTGGGCGGCCGGCTCATCAGCCCGGGTTCGGCCGGCTCGCGGCCCAGAGCCAGTGCCGGGAGCGTCTCGGTGCCCAGGTCGACCGCGAGGATCTGCAGCACGCTCAACGGCAGCGGGATCGCGCCGCCGGACAGAGCGAACACCAGGAACGGCACCACTTCCGGGACCGCGTGGGCGAAGATGTAGAGCACGAACTTGCGGACGTTGTCGAACACCCGCCGCCCGGCGTCGACCGCGACGACGATGGTGGCGAAGTGGTCGTCGGTCAGGACCATCGTCGCGGCCTCCCGGGCGACGTCGGTCCCGGACCTGCCCATCGCCACGCCGATGTCCGCGTGCCGCAGCGCCGGGGCGTCGTTGACGCCGTCCCCGGTCATCGCCACGACCTCACCACGGGCTCGCAGCGCCGCACAGATCCGGAGCTTGGCCTCCGGGGACGCACGCGCGAACACGATCTCGCCGGCCTCGGCGAGCACCGCGTCCAGCTCGGCATCGGCCAGCCGGTCCAGCTCCGGCCCGGCCACGATCCGGCCGTCCCGGCCGCCGATACCGACCTGCCGGGCGATCGCAGCCGCCGTCGGGCCGTAGTCGCCGGTGATGACATGGATCCGCATCCCGGCCCCATGGGCCTGGACCACCGCTTCGGCGACCCCGGCGCGCGGCGGGTCGGCCATCGCGACCAGCCCGATCAGGGTGAGCCCGGACTCGGCGTCCTCGCGCTTGTCCGGGACGGTCCGGCCGGCGTCCACCGTGTGACTCGCGACCGCCAGGACTCTAAGGCCGCCAGCCGCGTAGCGATCCATGGCCTGCAGCAATTCGGCTCGCGCCGGATCGTCCAGCGGACGCTCTGTGCCCTGCTGGTCGAGCAGTCGCGTGCAGCACGGCAGGACCGTCTCCAGCGCACCTTTCGTGTGGACGGCGGCAGTCGCACCGTCCACATCGATGGTCGACATCCGCTTCAAGCGTGCGTCGAAGTGGAATATCGCGCGCCGGGAGGCCGTTCGTTCGGCGGGATCGACGGCGACGCCGAGTTCGTCGGCCAGCCTCAGGAGGGCGAGTTCGGTCGGGTCGCCGGTGCCGTTCGGCTGGGTGTCGCTGGGAGCCTCGGCGGTCGTGCAGGCCGCTGCGGCCCGGATGAGTGCCAGGGCCCGCGGATCGTCGACCGGAGTCGTGGCGTCGAGTTCGGTACCGGTCAGCCAGAGTTCGGTGACACGCATCCGGTTCTCGGTGAGGGTCCCGGTCTTGTCGGTGCAGATCACGGTGGTCGATCCGAGCGTCTCCACCGCGGACAGCCGCTTGACGACGGCACCCTTTCGCGCGAGTTCGCGTACTCCGGCGGCCAGCGCCAGGGTGATGGTCGGGAGCAGTCCTTCGGGCACGTTGGCGACGATCAGCCCGATCGAGAAGCTGATCGCCGCGCTCCAGTCCAGGCCGGCGGCGAGCCCGGCGGGCAGGAAGGCGGCTCCCATCACGACCGCGACGAGCGCGATGATCCAGGTCGCGCGTCGCACCTGGGTCTCCAAAGGGCTCCGCTCGGTGGTCCCGCGTTGGGACAGGGCGGCGATCCGCCCGAGCTCGGTGTGCATGCCGGTCCGGGTCACCACGGCGGTCGCCTCGCCGCCGGTACAGCTGGAGCCGCTGAAGACCAGGTCGTGTGCCTCCAGCAGAGAACCGGGCGCTGCCGTCGGCTGCCTGGAACGGCTCACCGGCTCCGATTCGCCGGTCAACGACGACAAGTCCAGCAGGACGTCCCCGTCGATGATCCGCGCGTCCGCGCTGACCCGGTCGCCTTCGGCGACGACCAGGACGTCGCCGGGAACCAGGTCCCGGGCCTGGATCTCGCCCCGCACCCCGTCGCGTACCACCTTCGTCGTCGCGGGCAGGAACGCGGCCAGGGCCTCCACCGCACGCTCGGCCTGCATCTCCTGCACGAACGCGAATCCGGCGTTGAGCAGGATCACGGCCACGACGGCGATGGACAGCGCCGGCGTGCCACCGGCCCACGCCAGCACCGCCGCGACCGCCAATAGGATCGCCAGCGGCTGGGTGAACTGATCGAGCAGCTCCCGAGGCCACCGCCGGCCGCCGCGCCGGGTCAGTTCGTTCGCGCCGTAGACCAGGCGCCGCCGGGCGGTCTCCCGTTCCGACAGTCCCTTCGGTGAGGTGTGCAGATCACGGTACAGCTCGGCCAGCGGTTGACGTTCGTCGACGGTTTCGGCTGTGCCGGCGTCGTTCGGCGACCCGGGACTTTCGACGGGTGCTGTGTCAGTGGCGGTCATCGTCGTCTCTCCTCAGCCCTGCCGACCTCGCGGATCCATCGCCGGGGGTGCTTATCGCGGGGAGGCGGCCAGCAGGGCGTGGGCGCGGTCGCTGTGCGCCGCGGCCACCAGGACCTCGAAGCGGCTCGGAACGATGGCGCTGCGGGAGGTGAAGTCGCGGCGGCCGGCTGTCAGGCCGTAGCTGACGGCCGCGTAGACGCCGCCGAAGATCACGCCCCAGACCAGGCCGAAGAGCAGCGCGCGGCCGAAGGACACGGTGGTCAGGATGTCGATGAGCAGGCCGACGAACAGCCCGAACCACGCCCCGGAGCCGATGCCGCCGATCAGCGCGCGCGGCCAGGTCAACCGGCCGGTCACCTGTTCCACCATGCGCAGGTCGTTGCCGATGATCTCGGTCGTCTCGACCTCGAACTGCTGGTCGGCGAGACGCTCGATCACGCTCTGCGCCTCCGCGTAGGTCGGGTACGAACCCAGCGACACCTGGTCGCCCGATGCCGCTGCGATGGTGATCCGCATGCTTGCCGATGTCGCGGTGTTCATCATGACTGGCTCCAGGCGTCATCGGTGTTCGGGATGTGCGATGCGGCGGTCTCGACTGCCGGGGGGACGACCACGACGGGGCACGGTGCGTGCTGGACGCAGTGTTGGCTGACTGAGCCGAGGAGGATCCCGGCGAAGCTGCCGTGCCCGCGGGTGCCGACCACCAGCATTCGCGCGCCGGCCGCAGCCGTGATCAGCACTTCGGCGGGATGGCCCTCGGCCACGCGGGTGAGGACCTTGACCGGCTGGTCCGACTCTGCGCAGACGTCGGAGACGGTCTCGTCCAGAGCCTTCAGGGCGTCGGCGGCGACGCTGCCGCCGTCGAACGTCGAAGACGGATACGCGTAGCCGAAACCGGCTCCGTACACGGTCGGGAACTGCCAGGCGGCGACGGCTTCGACGTCGGCTCCGGTCTGCCGTGCCTGGTTCATGGCCCAGCGCAGGGCTGTCTTCGAGCAAGGCGATCCGTCGACTCCGACGACGATGCGGTGTTCTCGGTCTGTGGTCTGATCTGGCATGGCAACCTCCGTGATGGGGTGTCGCGGTCGCCTGGGGACCGCTGCGCTGATGGGCCGGGTTGCTTGGTCGAGCGTTTGTCGACGGCCCGGCGGTTGTTGGACGCCGAAGGCAAGAGGGGTCGGGGCGCCGACCACAGGAAGCCGCGACAGGTGGCGGCGAAAAGCTGACGGTGGGTGATCTGCTCGGTCGGAGCCCGCGAGTCTCGTGGGGGGCGCGTCATCGGCGGCGGGTGGACAGCCACCGGGGACCAGAGCGACATGTCGAGCCTACGCTCGTATTGGACGAATGTTCTCATCGAAGCGCCTTGGGCAGTGCGGTCCGGGCCGCCGATCCCGGCGACGAGGGTATCCGGCTCGGATTCGTACGTTTGATCTGTGCGGACTGGGCATGCATGGGCGGAGGAGATCGGCCCGGGCAGCTGCCCGGTGTCGTCCACGAGGCATCAGATCCTCGCCTTGACCGGCCTTGACCGGCCTTGACCGGCCTCGACCGGCTTCGATCACCCGAGGAAGCAGGTACGGCCATCCCTACCAGAGCGCTTGCGTACGATCGGCCAGGCGAAAGGCATCTGCCGCAGCGATCAGCCGTACCGCGATCCGCGGGCGACGGAACATCCCGTGACTTCCGTGATCCTCACCGCCGCACCGTTCCGGACGGCGGCACCGGGGCCCGATGAGACGACCAGGCCGGCAGACGCCGCTGGGTCAGACAACTCAAGGAGTGCACGCTCATGACCGCAGCCATCATCGTCGTAGTAATCGTCCTGGTCGTGGTGCTGGCCGCCGGGCTCGGTTACAACAGCCTGGTCCGTAAGCGCAACCGGACCAGCGAGGCCTGGTCGCAGATCGACGTGGAACTCAAGCGCCGCCACGACCTGATCCCGAACCTGGTGCAAACCGTGCGGGGCTACGCCACCCACGAGAGCGGAACGTTCGAGGCGGTGACCGACGCCCGCGCCCGGGCGGTGACCGCCGGGGTCACGGCCGATCCGAAGGCCGTCGCCGCTGCGGAGAACACGCTGAGCAGTTCCCTGCGTTCGCTGTTCGCGGTCGCTGAGAACTATCCGATGTTGCGTGCCCAGGAGGGATTCCTGGCGCTGCAGGAGCAGTTGGCCGCTACCGAGGACAAGCTGGAGTACGCCCGCCGCTACTACAACACCAGCGCCCGGGACTACAACACCGCCACGCAGTCGTTCCCGCGCACGCTGATCGCCTCGCCGTTCGGCTTCCACCCGGTGGTGTTCTTCCAGGCCGACGAGACCGACAAGGACGTCCCCGTCGTCGACTTCACCACCGCGACCACAGCCGGCGCGCCGCCGACCCAAGGCTGAGGAGACCAGCCATGTACGAGCAGATCGCCCGCAACAAGCGACGCACGATCGTCTACATCGCCCTGTTCTTCCTCGCCTGGCTGGGGATCGGAGCGATCATCGGGGCACTGTACGCCGCGATGTCACCCGCGCCGGCCGGGACCACCGGCGGCACTGCCGCGCCCGGCGACATCGTGCTCGGACTCGTCATCGCCGCCCTGGTCGCCCTGGCCGGGATCGCGTTCACCCTGCGCTCCGGGACGCGCCTGGTCCTGTCGGTGGCCGGAGCCAAGCCCGCGGACCCGCAGCAGAACGCGCAACTGTACAACCTGGTCTCGGCGCTCGCCCTCGGCGACGGGGTCCCGATGCCCGCCGTGTACATCGTCGCCGATCCCTCGCCGAACGCCTTCGCCACCGGCCTGAGCCCGTCGCGGTCTGCGGTGACGGTGACCTCCGGTCTGCTGGCGATGATGGACCGCGAGGAGCTCGAAGGCGTCCTGGCCCACGAGATGAGCCACATCAAGAACTACGACACCCGGCTGCTGCTCGTGGTCAGTACCCTGATCGGCCTGGCGGCGCTGCTCGCCGGGCTCGTCTGGCGCAGTGCGTTCTTCATGCGGTCCCGCGGCCGCGACGGCGCCCAGCTGATGCTGCTGGCCTTCGCCGCCGGGGCGCTGCTGTCCGTCGTCGGATTCCTGCTCGGCCCGCTGATCCGCCTGGCGCTGTCCCGGCGTCGGGAGTCCCTGGCAGACGCCAGCGGCGTGGAACTGTCCCGCAACCCCGCCGGACTGCTCAACGCCCTGCGCAAACTCCAAGCCAACGACATCCCGCTGGCACACACCAACCACGCCACCGCCGCGATGTGCATCGACGACCCGCTCCAACACCACACCGGTCGGGTGCACCGCCTGTTCGACACCCACCCGCCGATCGCCGACCGCATCGCCGTCCTGGAAGCCATGCAGCAAGGCCTCACCGTGTAGGCACGTCGAAGCAGGCCGCACACGTACAGCCCATGAAGGAGACCGCCATGAACCACAACGTCGTCGTCGGCTACGACCACACCGCGCCCAGCGAGCGTGCACTGGCTGAGGGCACCCGTGAGGCCGTCGCCCGGGGCGGTGTGCTGCGTATCGTCCATTCCTACCACTGGCCGGTCGCGGGCCGGCTGTCCTCGCAGCCCGAGATGTCCCAAGAAGCGTGCCACGACGCGGCCGAGGTACTGCTGGAAGCGGCCGCGAATGGCGTCCGCGCCGGCCATCCGGAGATCGACGTCCAGACCCGCGCCGTCGCCGGATACGCGGCCACGGCGCTGGTCGAGGCCTGTCGCGACGCCGAACTGCTGGTCGTCGGCAACCGCGGCACCGGCGGGTTCGACGGACTGATGGTCGGCTCGGTGTCGCTGCGGGCGCTGGCCGGGGTCGTCTGTCCGGTCATCATGGTCCGCGGCGAGGAACGCCCGGCCCGGAGCGCGGTGCTGGCCGCCGTCGACCTCGCCGGGCCCTGCGACCGGGTCTTCGACTTCGCCTTCACCCTGGCCGCACGGCGCGGGGCCGCGCTGACCGTGGTGCATGTCTGGGACGAGCCGTGGTTTCTGCCCTACAACGAAGGCGACAGCGCCTTCGAGAACACCGCGAACGTCAAGGACGAGTGGGCGATCCGACTGGAAGCCGTGGTCCAGCCGTGGCGGTCCAAGTACTCCGAGGTGGCCGTCACCGAGCTCATCGGTGCCGGCCCGGCCGGTGCCGAGCTCGTCGAGGCCTCCAAGGGGTTCGATCTGCTCGTGGTCGGAGCCCAGCGCCACGGCGGCAACCTGCACGGCATACGGATCGGGCCGGTCGCGCACGCCACGCTGCACCACGCCGAGTGCCCCGTCGCAGTGGTACCGCTCGACTGATGTCTGTCGCGCCGGATGAGGCAGGAGCGTCGTCACATCCGTCCCGGTGGGCTTGGCGGCCAATCTCCGACGCTGTCGGCCGTCGCCGTGAAGGACCTTTTCTGGCGGCTCGAGATGAACAGGTTGGGAAGGCCGAGGCGGGGACCTTCGGCTCTCCACGGCTTCGCATCGCCGGAAGGCGCTGGAGGGGCTTGGTGCGTACGGGTCTCAGCGGCGCAGACCTCGGACCGGGCCGAAGCGGTGGCTGAGCTCGTCCCGGGACATCCGCTCGACGAGCAAGGGGACGAAGTCACGGATTCGCGCGGTCGCGAAGCTCTCCGTCACTCGGGTGACGACGCCGTCGACCTCGGACCGGCTGCGGTCGCCGAACACCGTCCGGAGCCTTTCGCACACCTGCGTGATGGCGTGGTCCTCGTGATTCTGCCGAGCCGACACGGTCATCTTGTGAGCCCTCTCGTCGAGCGTTGCCGGAGCCGGGTGGGCCGGCCGGGTGGCGGTCATGAGGTCCACGTCCATGTGCGGATCTCCGGCAGGTCCTCGTCGTGCTCGAGGATCCAGTCGCGGTGCCGGGCCCGGGCGTCGGTCATGGCCTGCCGCACGGCCGTCGCCTCGGATGCCAGGTGGGGAACGCGGTCGATGACATCGCAGACCAGTTGGAAACGGTCCATGTCGTTGCGCACCAGCACGTCGAACGGCGTGGTGGCCGAGCCCTGCTCCTTGTAGCCCCGCACGTGCAGGTTCACGTGGCCGTGCCGGCCGTGGGCCAGGCGGTGGATGAGGGAGGCGTAGCCGTGGAACGCGAAGATGACCGGCTTGTCCGTGGTGAAAATGGCATCGAACTCGGCATCGGGTGAGCCGTGCGGGTTCTCGGACTCGGGCTGCAGCCGCATCAGGTCCACCACGTTCACCACGCGCACCCGTAGACCCAGGATGTGCTCGCGGATCAGCTTGGAGGCCGCGAGAACCTCCAGGGTTGGGACGTCGCCGGCGCAGGCCAGCACCACATCGGGTTCGGTGGCGAAGTCGTCCTCGGTGCCGGCCCAGTCCCAGATGCCCAGGCCGCGCTCGCAGTGCAGGACGGCCTCGTCCGGTGACAGCCAGTCCGGGCCCGGATTCTTCCCGGCGAAGATCACGTTGACCAGATTCCGGCTGCGCAGACAGTGCTCTGCGACGGAAAGCAGGGTATTGGCGTCAGGCGGTAGGTAGATGCGCACGACGTCGGCGGTCTTGTTCGCCACGTGTCCCAAGAATCCGGGGTCCTGGCGCCGCACACGGGAGGTCAGCAGGTAGTTCAGCGAAGGCACCGGAGCCCGCCACCGCGAGGCGGCCGCGGTCTTCAGCCACCTGACGTGTTCGTTCAGCATCGAGTCGATGACGTGGATGAACGCCTCGTCGCAGGTGAACATCCCGTGGCGTCCGGTGAGCAGGTAGCCCTCCAACCAGCCCTGGCACAGGTGCTCGCTCCGGACCTCCATGACCCGGCCGTCGGGGGCCAGGCGGTCCTCGCCGGGCTGGGTCGTCAGCGTCCAGACCCGGTCGGTGACCTCGAAGACGGCGTCCAGGTGGTTCGAGGCGGTCTGGTCGGGGCCGAACAGCCGAAAGGCGCGGCGGCCGGCATCGGCTTCGATCACGTCGCGCAGCCAGGTGCCGAGTATCCGGGTCGGCTCGTGCAGGGTGCCGCCGGGCTTGTCGACGTCGACCGCGTGGGCGCCGAGCGGCGGCAGGTCCAGGGACCGGGTCAGCAGGCCGCCGTCGGCGTGCCGGTTGGCGCCGACGCGCCGCTCGCCTTCCGGCAGACAGGACAGCACCTCCGGCTTGGGCCGGCCGAAGTGGTCGAACAGCTCCTTAGGCCGGTAGGAATTCATCCAGTCCGTCAGCACGCGGCGGTGCTTCGCGTCCTCGCGCACCCCGGCCGGCGGTGCATGGTGCCGACGCCATGTGCGTTCGTCGCCGACACCGTCGTCGATGTGCGGTCCGGTCCAGTCCTTCGGAGTGCGCAGGACGATCATCGGCCAGGGCGGGATCGCGGCGCTCGCGCTCTTGGGGAATCGCTTCGCGGTCTGGATGAGCCGGATGGTGGCCAGGGCGCCGTTGAGGGCTTCGGCCATCGCGTGGTGCATGCTGTGCGGGTCGTCGCCGACCACCCAGCGCGGGTCGTAGCCATAGGCCGCGAGGAGGTTGTCGAGCTGCTCGCGCGGGATGCGGTCCAGCACGGTCGGGTTGGCGGTCTTGTAGCCGTTCAGGTGCAGGATCGGCAGGACCGCGCCGTCGCGGGTCGGATTCAGGTACCTGATCGATTGCCAGGAGGTGGCCAGCGGGCCGGTCTCGGTCTCGCCGTCGCCGACGACGCAGGCCACGATCAAATCCGGGTTGTCGAAGGCGGCGCCGAAGGCGTGGGCCAGGCTGTAGCCGAGCTCGCCGCCCTCGTGGATGGAGCCGGGGACGTTGGCCGCGATGTGGCTGGGCACGCCGCCGGGCGTGGAGAACGCCGCGAACAGCTTGCGCATCCCGGCCACGTCGCGGGTGACGTCGGGGTAGTGGTCGGTGTAGGTGCCGTCCAGCCAGGAACAGGCCAGGGCCGCGGGGCCGCCGTGTCCGGGGCCCAGGACCGTGATCAGGTCCAGGTCGTGTTCTTTGATCAGGCGGTTGAGATGCGCGTGGACGAAGTTCAGCCCGGGGCTGGTACCCCAGTGGCCCAGCGGCCGCGACTTGATGTCGGAGGGCTTCAGCTCGTGGTGGAGCAGGGCGTTGTCCCGCAGGTAGAGCTGTCCGACGGACAGATAGTTCGCGGCACGCCAGTAGTGGTCCACGGCATGAAGGTCGGTGCGGTCGGTGCGGTGCGGGTGAAGGGCATGGACGGTCAAGGCAACAGGACCTTCTCTCCGGGACCCGGGTGGGGACGGACGTCGGCTGTCCATCGCAGAGTTCGGTGAAGCGCTCGCCTCAGCGGTCGGAGCCGCCGAGTACCGGGTCCAGGGAGGACAGGACGGCGACGACGTCGGCGAGCATGCCGCCCTCGACCATGGCCGGCACGGCTTGCAGGTTGGTGAAGGACGGGTCACGCATGTGTGCTCGATAGGGACGCGTGCCGCCGTCGCTGACGAGGTGGAGGCCGAGCTCTCCACGGGGTGATTCCACCGCCTGGTACACCGATCCGGCGGGGACCGAGAAGCCTTCGGTGACCAGTTTGAAGTGGATGATGAGGGCTTCCATGGATTCGGCCATGATCTCGCGGACGTAGCCGGCGGAGTTGCCCAGGCCGTCGCCGCCGAGTGCGAGCTGCGCAGGCCAGGCGATTTTGGGGTCGCCGACCATGACCGGCCCCGGGGGCATCCGGTCCATGCACTGTTCGATGATCGTCAGTGATTCCTTCATCTCTGCGACGCGGATCAGGTAGCGGCTGTAGACGTCGGCTCCGGCCCGGGTCGGTACTTCGAAGTCGTAGTCCTCATAGCCGCAGTAGGGCTCGGATTTGCGCAGGTCATGGGGAAGGCCGGCGGAGCGCAGCACGGGTCCGGTCACGCCCAGCGCCAGGCACCCGGCCAGGTCGAGATGGCCGACCGATGCGGTCCTGGCCAGGAACACCGGATTGTGGTCCAGCAGCCGCTGAAGATCCCGCAGGCGGCTGGGAAGGACGCGCAGCAGCTCGCGGATCGAGGCGGGGGCTTCGGGCGGCAGGTCCTGCGCGACGCCGCCGGGACGCACGAAGGCGTGGTTCATGCGCTGCCCGGTGACGGCTTCCATGACGTCCAGGACCAGCTCGCGTTCCCGGAAGCAGTTGGTCATCACGGTGAGCGCGCCGAGTTCCAGCCCTCCGGTGGCCAGGGCCACCAGGTGGGAGGATATCCGGTTCAGCTCCATCAGCAGGACCCTGATGGCCGTGGCGCGCGGCGGCAGCTGCTCGGTGACGCCCAGGAGCCGCTCGACGGCCAGGCAGTACGCCGCCTCGTTGAAGACCGGCGCCAGGTAGTCGGCGCGGGTGACGAAGGTGACGCCCTGGGTCCAGTTGCGGTACTCCAGATTCTTCTCGATACCGGTGTGCAGGTATCCGATGCCGCACCGGGCCTGCACGACGCTCTCACCGTCGAGCTCCAGGATGAGCCGCAGGACGCCATGGGTCGAGGGGTGCTGCGGCCCCATGTTCACGATGACGTGGTCGTCGGCGCCCTCGGCGACGCCGCGCAGCACCTCGTCCCAGTCGCCTCCGCCGACGGTGAAGCTCGCCGGCTCCTCGGTGTCGGGGCCCGGGCTCGACAATGCGCTTGGGTCGGATCTCAGTATCGTCATGCCGTCCCAGTCTTCAGGTGGGTCGCAGGGATCGAGGTCGCGCGTCGGGATCGTGTGGTCAGCGGTACATCCTCGATGTCCACCTGGTGCGCCAGCAGGGTCGGTGGTGCCGCAAGCTTCGGAGCCGGTTCTGCAACTGGTCGCTTCTCAACATCCGACCACTGGTCTCCGATGTCGAACAGGGCCGAAGGACCCACCGCATCCCGGCCGAACGACCGTGGCGCGCCCAGGGCGCCAATCGGGGCCGCAGCGAAGATCCGGACGTCTACCAGATGTGGACGTTTCGTACGGCGAAGGCGAGCTCAAAATGCGCCGCCACGGCGAACTCCTGCGCGCGATGTTCGCAGACCAAGTCGCGTAAATGCCATGACCGTGGCCACAAGCGCCGGGTCGCCGAGGAGAACGGTATCGAGTCGTTGCGGCCGCGAGCTGACAGGCGGCTATAAGGCTTTCTCCACCCAGACGCATGGGCTTCGACAGGGTCCTGCTGAAGAAGTGGTATTCCAGATTGGTCTCGGACAGAGAGCTGCGCTTTCCCTCGGTGGGCTGGGGCGGCGAGTAACTCGGCCGGGTGGTCCCGTTTACCAAAGCCGCTCGGTGGTTCGCTCCTGAGGGCTGGAGCTGCCGTGTCTTCGATTCGCCGGGTTGGGAAACAGCGACTACCGTCTCGTTACGGGGTTCGTCGTAATTCTGAGGAGGCCGAGTTGGATTCCGGTGCCGCTTCAGACACGGCCGCGCCGTCTTCAGACGTACCGGGGGTGTCAGGCGAGCACGAGCACCGGGACGTGTCCGGTGGTTGGCTGCGGGCCGCGGTTTTCGGCGCCACTGACGGGCTCGTCACCAACTCCAGCCTCATCGCGGGTGTGGGCGGTGGTGGCGGAGCCCACCACATCATTGTCTTGACCGGCATGGCCGGGCTGGTCGCAGGTGCGTTCTCCATGGCCACCGGCGAGTACATCTCCGTCACCACCCAGAATGAAGCGATCCACGCCGAGGTCGCCAACGAGAAAACCGCCCTCGCGCAGGACCCGGTGGGCGAGATCGCCGAACTCGCCGACGCCTACATCGCCCGAGGTGTCAGCCCGGCTACCGCGAAGGCCTTCGCCACTGAACTGGCCGCGTCCCCCAAGGACGCCCTGCATGTCCACGTCCAGGAGGAACTCGGTGTCGACGCCCAGAAGTTGCCCGGGGCCTGGACCGCGGCGATCAGCAGTTTCCTCAGCTTCTCGCTGGGGGCACTCCTGCCCCTGTTGCCGTATCTGTTCGGCCTGAGCTCCCTACCCGTGGCTCTGGCGGTCAGCGCGATCGCTCTCATGGCGGCTGGAGCTCTGGCCGCGCTCCTGACCGGCCGCTCGCCGGTCCGAAGCGGCCTGCGCCAGCTGCTCCTGGGTGCCCTGGCAGTGGGGGCGACCTATCTCATCGGCCATCTGCTGGGCGCCCACGTCTGACCGCCTCACCACCGCAGTGGCGCGAATGCCCCTGTGGCCAGGGGCTTCTGGGAGTATGCGGGGCCCTGCCCGGCGGTAGCTCCTCGTCGGCCCGGAGGGCTTCTTCCAGTTGGTCTACCAGGATGATGACGCGGCAGGCGGTGTCGATGGGGGTTCCGGCGTCGACGAGTTCAGCTCCTCAAGCCGCATGGAGCGGCGCCGACCTGAGATTGCGCTTCCTTGTTGATTGGCCTGGTCGGGCCTCCCGCCCGGATGCGATCGGGCGAGAGGATCCTTGGGCTTCAGGTGCAGTCCTGGCAGATCGACTCGCCACGCTTGCGCCTGGCCAGGCGGCTTCGGTGTTGGACGAGGAAGCAGCTCGAGCAGGTGAATTCGTCGGCTTGGCGCGGCAGCACGTTGACCGTCAACTCCTCACCGGACAGGTCCGCACCCGGCAGTTCGATCGGTCCATGGTCGCCCTCGTCCAGGTCGACCAGACCGCCGGTCGGCTCCCGGCGCCGGGTCTTCAGCTCCTCGATGTTGTCCAATCCGGGGTCGTCGTCGGTCTTGCGTGGGCTGTCGTAGTCCGTGGCCATCATTCCTCCTGGTCGTCCCGGCCCGTCGGGTCAACGGACGGGCGCCGGCGAGCCCTGTGCGCGAACGTGTCCTCGATGCCCGGTCGCCCTCAGGCCGCCGCGTCCGCGTACTGCGCTGCGACGGTGTGCTCGCAGGCCACGGCGCGACGGGAATCGACCCGGTCCGGTCTGTTCGGGACCGGCAGCGCAACGGAGGCCGGTGGGGTGGGTTCACGGATCGTGTTGACGAGCTCCAGGAAGCGGACCACGACCGGCGACATCCGGATCAGTCTGAAGCTGGCGCCGTTGGCGCTGACGCGGGTGTGGACGGCGGTCAGAGTACGAAGCCCGGCAGAGTTGATGTACGTGACACCGGACAGGTCCAAACCGAGGCGGAGATCATCGGCGCTGGCCAGATCGATGTCGCCGGTGACGGTGATGATGGAGCGGCCCTGGTCGTGCCCGCTGGGGAAGACGTCCATGGGTGAGTCCTGCGCTTTCGTCAGACGGGGAAAGGCACAAGGCGTGGACCGTGGCGGCGTTGACAATTCCGGGTCGCCTGGACCACATGGTGTGCGCCGGGGACTTCACGGCGCCAGGGACCAGAGCGTCACGAAACAGCACCACGATAGCGCGTTCCGGGAGGCATAGCTGATCTCGGGCGGCGCTCGTCGTGCGGCCGGCTTGCCTGCGTAGGCGCGACGGTCGGGAACAACCTTGCTTTCCGGGGGCCCACTCGGTTTACGACAACCGGCGAGCGGCGGCGCCGCCCGCTCCGGGCTGTGTCACGGAGCGGTTCGAGGTCGTTTCTCAGGCGCACCACCATCGGCACGCACGCGCCACCACCTGCACCCAGCACGACATCGACGATTGGCTTCCCAGCGACCAGTTCTCCCGCTCCCACGGATTCGTCACCTGGGCCGTCCAGCGGCGCCACGTGACCGACATCGAGATCCCGCGGTTCGCCTACTAGCCGGTCCGCGAAGTGCTGCCCGAGCACGACCAGCGCTGGGACCTGGCTCGTCGGCTCCTGAACGATGACTCGATCCCCGTTGCCGACCGCGTCGCAGGGCTGCTCCCGGCACTGGGGCCCGGGACCGTCATGCGGTGTGGCCGGGAGTGTGCAGGAGTTCGTCGGCGGTGGCCGCGCCGGTGGCGACATCGCGGGCGACGTCGGACAGGTGCAGGTTGTGGCGGCGGGCGTGGTCGCGCAGCAGTTTGAAGGCCTCATCGATGCTGATCCGGCGGCGCTCGGCCAGCACGCCCTTGGCTTGCTCGATGACGATGCGGCTGGTCAGCGCGTTCTGGAGCTGGGCGGCCAGCAGCTCAGCCTGGGCGATGGTGCGCTGGGACAGGATGCCCATCGTCGCGACGTCCGCCAGGGCCTGGCCGGTACGCACGTCGTCGTCGGTGAGGATCCGGCTGCCGGCGCAGAACAGGTTCAGCGCTCCGATGACCGTCTCGCGCAGCCGTAGCGGCAGGGCGTGGACCGCGACGAACCCGGAAGCCTGGGCGGCCTCGGCGAACCGCGGCCAGCGGACGGTATTCGAGGGGAGGTCGGCGTTCACCACCGGCAGGCCGGTTCGGCAGCAGTCCACGCAGGGGCCGGCGTCGGTCTGCATCTCGAACAGCTCCAGCAGCCGGGCGTTCTCCGTGGAGGACGCCGCGGCGTGCAGGTTGCCGCGCTGGTTGATGAGCATGATGCCGGCGGCGTCGACGTCCAGCAGCTGCACGCTGCGCTTGGCCAGGGTGTGCAGGAAGTCGATGACGTCGAAGTCCGCGACCAGGGTGTCCGCCAGATCGACGAACGTCTCCACGAGCTGTCGTTCACGGGTCACGCTCATACCTTTCAAAGAAGACCCGGCAGGCATCTCGCAGGCATAAAGCCGCGTAGTCCTGACGGTGTCTCGGATGTCACAGGTTCGTCTCGCCGAAGCGCAGACGCGGGCCACCACGTCGGCGGCGACGTCGGCGAGCAGCCGATCCCCGGCCCAAGCATGCGTGCGCGGCCGCACCAGCGCCTCGGCCAGGGGAACCCCGAGCTGGACGCTGATCACCCCGATCCGCAGCGGGAACGCGAACACCGCGCGGACCCCGAGGTTCATCGCGGCCGGAGCGAACGCGGGCCGACGGCGTTGCGCGGCGTGAAGGTCCGTGATCAGCACCGGCACCCCGGCCGCGACGGCGTCCAGGCCGGGGCCTTCAGCCGCGGCCAGGTTGGACAGGCCGTCCGTGCCGTTCGCCCCAGTCTCATCCAGCAGCGCCACCACTGCCGCCATCCGGTCACTGACCATTGTCCGCCTTCCTTGTGTTGCGTGCGGACAAACGGCCGTCTTCCGGCGAGCTCACGGCCCGGCGACTGCCGCCCGGCCTCGGACAGGCACATGACCGGGGTCAGTGCCGTGCGTTGCGGCGCGGGCTGGACCCGGCGCTGCCTCGGCCAGTGACCAGCTTGACGGCGCCCAGCAGGACGACGGCCCCCATGATCGCGGTGATCCAGGTGGAGATGTTGAAGAACCCCTGGATGTTGGTGACGTGGAAGACCTTGCTCGCCACCCACCCGCCCAGCAGGGCCCCGGCGATGCCGATGACGGTGGTGGCGATGATGCCGTCGGGTCCGGGACGGCAGGCTCAGAGTACCCGCCGCGACACATCCCAACCAGCACCGATCCCACGCCTGGGAAGACCATGCCGATGCCGAACATCGAGCCGAGACGACCGAATCTTAAGGAGCTGACTCATCGGTTGACGACACCTTCAAAGGCCAGCTCGACGTGGAGTTCCATGGCGGCCGGACTAGATGATTGAGTCCAAGGGCTCAGTGGTCGTGACCAGTCGGCGGTGGACCGGGGCGTCGGTGTGGTCGTTGTGCCAGATCGCGGCGGTGAGCGCGAGAATCCGCTGCAGGACCCGGACCGTGACGCCGGGCACGGTGCGTCCGCCGTGGCGTTCCAGGTCCAGCTGTCCCTTGAATGTCTGGTTGATCGACTCGATGACCTGGCGCAGCGGTTTGAACAGGGCTGCGCCAGGTCGCGGCTGTTCGCCCTTGCGGGCTTGGCGCAGCAGCACCGCTCCAGCGTCGGCCAGCCAGCAGCACGGGTTCCACCGCCAGGATGTCCAGCAGGGTCTGCTGCTCGTTGGCTTTGGCGCCGGTCAGCGCGAATGCGATCGGCAGTCCGCCAAGGGTGCACACCAGGTGCAGCCGCAGGCCCCAGAAGAAGCGGCTGTGGCTGGCGCAATAGCCGTACTCGGCCCATCCGGCCAGCTCCGAGCGCTTGGCGGTCTCCCGGGACCGGCCGCATTCCACCGGGGTCGAATCCACGACCCACACGTCGTCGGTCCACCCCGTGGTGTCGATCGCCAGCGCCCGGACGCAGCTGCGGATCAGGCCGGCGGCCCGGCGCAGCCGCTTGTTGTACCCAGACTGGCCGGGCAGGTGCGGGAACAGGTGCCGCAGCTGGGAGCCTGCGTACCGTAGCCACCGGGCCTCGGAGACGAACCCGAGCAGCGCCTGCATCACCGCCAATGGACTCCCTCGCCTCATGTCCGCAGGTATCCCTTGGACTCAATCATCTAGTGTCCGCTCCTGTCCGGTGTCGCGGGATGGGTGAGCTTGATCCGGTCCCGGACTCCATTGGTCGGCGGCACTGGTCGCCGGAAGGAGTCTGTGATGCCAAGCCTCATCCGGGTGTATCCAGGTACGCCCCGCCGAGTCGACCGGGCAGACCATGCTGTTGTGGGGCGGCTCCACGAGCGTGGGCAGCAATGCCGTCCACTTCGCCGCAGCCGCCGGGTACGAGGTCATCGCCAACTCCTCACCGCGCAACTGCCAATACGTCACGTCGCTGGGCGCCGTGCGCGTCGTCGACCACAACAGCCCGAGCGTCGTGGCCGACATCGGCACCGCCTTCGCCGGCCGGACGCTGGTCGGTGCGATCGCCTTCGGCGCCACCGGAGCCGCGGCGGGGGTGCGGATCGCCGGGGCGTGCATGGGCGCGAAGTTCGTTCGATCGCCACCCCGCCGGTTTCGTTCGCCTCGGCCGACAACCAGGACTGACCGGGGCGGATGAGCTGACCGGTGGATCCTCGCCGACTTCGAGGTGCCGGGAGGGCTTGCTATCGGCTCTCGTAGTCGCCCGGGGTGTGCTAGCGTCCTTTGCGGACGTACGAAAGTCACGGTCCGGTAGGTAGTCCGGATGGCGTGTCCGCGCTCGTACAGTGCCCTTGTCGGCACACCCTGTGCGTCCCTTTTCGTTCATCATCGAGAAGGGACACAGTCGTGTCGGATCTGCGTGTCGTCATCATCGGGGGCGGGCTGGGTGGTTTGGCCCTGGCCCAGGGCCTCCACCAGGGGGGCGTCAGGGTCGCCGTCTACGAGAAGGACCCCACCCCGGATTTCCGGAATCAGGGCTACCGCATCCGCATCAACCCAGACGGGATCATCGCGCTCCAGGCCGTGCTGACTCCGCAGGCGTTCGAGGTGTTCGCGGCCACCGCCGGAAACCCCGGTTCCCGGATGGATGTCTTCGACCATCACCTCAACCTGGTCCACGCGCAAGAGCTCCCGCAGGCCGCCGGCTTGCCCGGCGGCGGGAACCTGGCGGTCAACCGCAGGACGCTGCGACAGATCCTGCTGTCGGGGCTGGAGCGGTGCGTGTACTACGGTGCCGAGTTCACTGGTTACACCACCGAGGCGTCCGGCGCGGTGACCGCGCATTTCGCGGACGGCACCAGCGCCACCGGCGACATCCTGGTCGGCGCCGACGGCGTCAACTCCGCGACCCGCCGACAGTACCTGCCGCAGGCGCAGGTCGTGGACGCCCGACTGCGGCTGATCTACGGAAAGCTCCCGCTCGCCGGCGACGAGATCGGCGCCAGGATCCCCCCAGAGCTGCTTGGGCTGTGGACCACTGTCCTGGGCCCGGACAAGCGTTTCGTCGGACTGGCCCCCGTGCGGTTCCGCGCGCCGATGGCCCAGGCGACCGCCCGGCTGGCCCCCGACATGCAGCTCGGTGACGAATCCGACTACCTCGCGTGCGTCTTCGGCGCGCGGCGGGAGTTGTTCCCCTGCACGGACTCCGAGCTGTTCGCCATGAAAGGTGGAGACCTGCGGGCGCTGACGTTGTCGCTCGTTCAGGGTTGGGATCCGCGCCTGGTCGAGATGGTCGCCGACCAGGATCCTGCTTCCATCTTCCCGGTCTCGGTGCGAACCAGCGTGCCGATGCCGCGGTGGGAGACCACCGCGGTGACCCTGCTGGGCGACGCCATCCACGTGATGAGCCCGGCCATCGGCGTCGGCGCGAACACCGCGCTGCGCGACGCGCAGGTGCTGGCCGGCCGACTCACCGAGGCTGCCGGCGGCCGGCCGCTGGCCCAAGCACTGCACGCCTATGAGGAAGAGATGCTCGGCTACGGCTTCGACGCGGTTCGTGAATCAGCCGCCCGCGGCCACCGGCTGGTAGGCCAGGACCTGCTGCCCTCCATCAAGGGCTAGATGTACTGACCGGTGAGGTTGGTGGCAAAAGGCTGGCGTGGTGTGGTCAGTGGCCGTCGGCGATCAGTGATCGTTTCTGGTCTGCGCCGGCGGCCCAGTTGTGCCGGATCGCGGGGGCGGTCTCGTCGGGGTGGGTCGGGCGGATCAGGACCAGGTCGCGCCCACCCAGTTCGCGCTCGAAGGCCCGGCTGCGCAGGCCCTTGTCGGACACGATCGGGGTATCCGGCGGCGGGGTGTTGGCCGGCAGCTCCAGCAGCATCGTCGTCGCCGCCACCTCGCCGAACATCTTCGGATTGACCAGGATGAATCCGGTGACCTGGCGGCCAGGCAGACCAGTTCGGCGTCGGTGACCGCCGGCGGGCCTCCTGGCGAATCCGGGCGAACCTTTGCGCGAAGGGATGATGCGATCGGTGAGCGCGCCATACAGTGCAGTCAGGAGCGTGTCCAAAACGGTGTTTTGATGATTCCCGCCCAAAGGGTTCTTCTCAACACCGATTTGGACACGCCCCCAGCTGTCGTCAGCCAATCCGGCTACACGCCAGCCCCACGCCGCCAACCCGCATCAGTCATCTAGGGGCAGAGGCCGAAGAACCATCGCTGAACAGCAACAGACTGCTACAAAAGGGCCGTGACCTGGGTCGGCGCGCCGAATAGAGAGCGGGCGTATACCTCTCGGCTCAGGCCATAAGAGATCAACTGGTGGCGGGACGCGACCTCGATGTTGCGCCAAATCTGCTGGACGGGCTGGTCGAGGGTGAAGCTGCTCGAACCGCCCGCGTCGAGGAGCAGGCCGACCGCGTCGCGGACGTTCTTGGACACGGTACCCACGTCCATGCGGATGCGGGCTCGCTCTTCGGGTGGCATCGCGGATCCTTCCGCCACGTTGCGTGCGACGTCCTGCACTGCTCGTGCGGCGTGCAGCTTCGCCGTTTCGATGGAGGCGGCGGCGTCGCTCACGCTCAACTGGACGGTGGGTGAATCCTCTGCCCGGGTGTAGATCGTCCCACTCATGGGCTTGCCAGCCTTCAATCGGGCCAGCGTGCCGGCAAGTGCCGCCTCCGCCATTCCGATCAGAGGCCACGGCATCGTGACGGCAGTAAAGGGAATGGGCGGAGCGGTATAGATGCTGCGATGCGGATACCGAGCGGAGTATTCGCCTCCCAGGAGTTTGCTCAACGACAAAATGCGGTGGTCCGGGACGACAGCTGAGTCGATGACGACAGTGTTGCTGCCGGTGCCCTGCATGCCGGCCACCTGCCAGGTCCGCTCCACGGTCGCGACGGCCATCGGCACCAGCGCCATTCCCCGGTCCACGACGGTGCCCTCGGCGTCCACCACCGGCACGCCGACGAGAGCCCATTGAGCGTGGTCTGCCCCGGTCAGCGGCTGCCAGCGTCCGCTGATCTGTAGTCCTTCGGCGACTCGCACGGCCTTTTGCGCCATGCCGAATCCTCCGCAGACGACCGCGTGCGCGTCGCTCCCCCAGATCTCCTGCCGCGCGCGGTCGCCTAATAGCGCGGCGAGGTAGGAACCACCGGACAGCAGCATCGCGACCCACGCGCTCGATCCGCATCCGTGCGCTAGGTAACGGAATATCTCCGAAGCCGTCGTGATGTCGGCTTCGCGCCCTCCGAACTCGGCCGGCGCAAAGAGGGACAGGAACCCTGCCTCCCGCAACGCGCCAGCGCTGCGATCGGACAGTCTGCCTGCTGCCTCGGTCCGGACAGACTCTTCGGCCAGTAGTCCAACAAGATCCCGCGCATTCTGCACCAACTCACCGGCCGAGGGGCGCTCTCGTATCTGTCTCAGGGCTGGCTGCGTCGTGGCACTCATCATCGTCCCGTCTTGTCTGAATCGTCGCTGGAAAAGACAGGGCCGGCCGGGGTGCGGGCCGGGCCCTGTAGGTGGTACGGCGCGCCCTCAAGCTTTGGCTAGGGCCGCCTTTATCAGGGCGACAGCGCGTTCGGGCTGAGCGATGAAGGCGGTGTGGGAGCCGTCGACCTCTTCGACGGTGGCGTTCATGCGTGCGGCCATGAAGCGTTGGGCTTCGGGGTTGATGGCGTTGTCGCGCCGGGCGATCTGGTACCAGGCCGGGATTGTCTTCCAGCCGGCGGCGGTGGCGTTCTCGGTGAACGCGGCGGCGGCCAGGTGGCGCTGGGTGGCGGCCATGATCCGGGCGAGGTCTTCGGGGAGGTCGGCGCAGAAGGTCTGGTGGAAGCGGTCGGGGTCGATGTACAGGTCTGGGCCGCCGGCGGCGCCGACGGCGTCGTAGGGGGTGGGTCGGACGGTCTGGGCGAGCAGGGTCTCCGCGAACGGGTCCTGGACGCTCGCGCAGCTCTCCCCGGCGTCGGGGGCGAAGGCGGCCAGGTAGACCAGTGCGGTGACGTTGGCGAGGCCTGCGGAGGCCTGGGTGATGACGGCGCCGCCGTAGGAGTGGCCGACCAGGACGACGGGCCCGTCGATGGCGGCGACGGCGGCACGGACGGTGGCGGCGTCGACGGCCAGGCCGCGCAGCGGGTTCGATGGTGCGGCCACGCGGTGCCCGGCGGCCGCCAGGCCGGTGATGACGCCGGCGAAGCCCGAGGCATCGGCGAAGGCGCCGTGCACGAGAACGACGGTGGGTGCGTTCAGATCTGACATTCCTTGCTCCTCGTTTCCTTTTCGGCCGACCGCGACCGGTGTTACCGGACAGCGGGATGTCCGTACGCCGTCGGGTCTGCGGGTGGGGTCCGGCCCCCGGCCGGTGGTGCCGGTGCCGGGGGCCGAGATCGGTCCTTCGTAGGGCGTGGATCAGCCGGTGGTGGCCTTGGCTGCCTTCTCGATGAGGGTGGTGACCGCGCCGGGGTCGGTGACCATGATCAGGTGGGGGCCGTTGACCTCCACCGTGTGCGCGTGGGCGCGGGCGGCCATGAATCGCTCCAGGTTCGGGGCGATCGCGTCGTCCTGCTTGGCGACCATGTACCAGGACGGGGTCGTCTGCCACGCCGGCGTTCCGGAGGGTTGGGTGGCCGAGTCCAGGCTCAGTGGCCGCTGCTCGACCGCGAGGGCCTGTTCCTGTGCTCGGGGCAGCAGGTTGTTCAAGAAGACCGTCGGGTACTTCGCCGGGTCGATCGTCAGTTCGGTGCCGGTGGTGCCGTCCGGCTTGGGGAAGCTGGACGGGATGGCGGGCACCGGCTGGATCTGGGAGGCCTGTGGCATAGCGTTCAGGCTGGCCAGGGAGTCCCCCTGGGCAGGGGCGAAGGCCGCGATGTACACCAGGGCCTTGACGTTCGCGTCGCCCATGACGGCGTTGGTGATGACGGCGCCGCCGTAGGAGTGGCCGACCAGGATGATCGGGCCCTTGATCTGCTTGAGGACGCTGTTGATGTATGCGGCGTCCGTGCTCAGGCCGCGCAGCGGGTTCGGCGGGGCGATGACCGGGTACCCGGCGGCCTGCAGGCGCTCCACCACCGGCGTCCAGCCGGCCGCGTCCGCCCACGCACCGTGGACCAGGACCACTGTGGGCTTGACGCCCTCGGTGTGGTTGACGGCCTCGGCTGCCGCGGTCACCTTGTCCGCCCCGGCATGCGTGGGGCTGGCCTGCGCGCTGCCGGTCAGCGCGATCGCCGACAGCCCCGCGGCTGCCACCGCCCCGCCGACCACCATTGCGACGTGCTTTCGGTGTTGCATCATTGCTCTCCTCTTATGCGTGATGGTGATATTGCGAAACCACCGTCGATCGGGCGATGACCGACGGTCACGGCGCCGCGGGCGATAGGGACCTGCGACGCCACGTCTTGGGCCGGGCGGTGCGTTAGCGCGTGGCCGGTATCCGTGGGGGCGGTCAGAACTCGCAGAGCGCGCTCTTGATGAACTGGGTGGCGCGTGCGGGCTGAGCGATGAAGGCGGCGTGGGAGCCGTCGATCTCCTCGGTGGTCGCGCCCATACGCGAGGCCATGAATCGCTGGGCGTCCGGCGGGATGGCGTTGTCGCGCCGGGCGATCTGGTACCAGGACGGGATGGTCTTCCAGCCGGCGGCGGTGGCCTGCTCGGTGAACGCGGCGGCTGCGAGGGGCCTTTGGGTGACGCTCATGACGTAGGCCTGCTCGGCGGGAAGGTCGGCGCAGAACGTCTGCTGGAACCAGCCGGGATCGATGTACCCGTCTGGGCCGCCGGTGGCGGCGGGTGCCTCGTACGAGGTCGGCCGAATCGTGTCGGCCAGCATCGGGGGCGGGAAGGCGGCCTGGACCGTGGCGCAACTCTCGCCCTCGTCGAGGCTGAAGGCGGCCAGGTAGATCAGGGCCTTGACGTTGTCGAGTCCGCAGGACGCCTGCGTGATCACGGCCCCGCCGTAGGAGTGACCGACGAGTACGACCGGCCCGTCGATCGTGTCGGCCACCGAGCGGACCGCTGCCGCATCGCCAGCCAGGCCGCGAAGTGGGTTGGGGGGCGCGATCAGGTTGTATCCGCAGGTCGTCAATTCGCGGATCACACCGCTGAACCCGGAGGCGTCAGCGAACGCTCCGTGGACCAGGACGACGGTGAGTTTGGTCGGATCGGGCATTGGAAGTCTCCTTCCCGATGTGAAGGTTCGTTGATTCGTCGGGAAAAGTTCGCGGAAACCGAGAATGGAAACGCGATTGCCGTCGCAGAAATCTACGAAGCCCCTTTTCCAGGACCGCCGATGGAATGATCGTCGCAGCGGACGAGCCCGGGAAGTATCAGTCGGATGACTGGACTGGAGGGCCGGAGCGCGGTCAGCGATCACGGGTGCAGCCGTCGATCCGAGCGAGACGGAGATCGAGTTACTCTGCCTGGCATGTCGCTGTGGGAATCCGTGGGTGCCCGTCCCGTGAACCTGGTCGGCCGGGTTGCGGAGCGTCGGGTACTTCAGCAGCTTGTCGAGGCTGTGCAAGGCGGCGAGAGCCGGGTCTTGGTCATATCTGGTGCGCCCGGCACGGGAAAGTCGGTTCTGCTGGAGGACATGGCCGAGCGGGCGGCAGGCTGTCGTGTCGTGCGCGCTTCCGGTGTGCAGTCGGAGATGGAGTTGGCGTTCGCCGCGCTGCATCAGTTGTGCGCGCCGTTCTTGGGCCTGTTGGAGGCTGTGCCGGAGCCGCAGGCGGTTGCGTTGCGGACGACGTTCGGCTTGGCCTCGGGGCCGGTTCCGGACCGCTTGCTGGTGGGCTTGGGCGTGTTGAGTCTGCTGGCGGAGGCGGCGGCGGAGCAGCCGTTGCTATGTCTGGTGGATGACGAACAATGGCTCGATCGCGCCTCCGCGCAGGCCTTCGGGTTCGTCGGCCGCCGCTTGGGTGCGGAGTCGGTGGGGCTGGTGTTCGCCACCCGGATGCTGAGCGCCGAGCTCGGCGGACTGCCGCAGATGTCGGTCGCGGGCTTGGACAAGGCCGACGCGTGCGATCTGCTGGATTCAGTGCTGACCATAAGGGTGGACCAGCGGGTTCGGGATCAGATCGTCGCCGAGACCCACGGCAATCCACTGGCGCTGGTGGAGCTGCCGCGAGAACTGACGGCCGCACACCTGGCCGGCGGATTCGGGCTGCCCGACGCGGTGGAGGTTCCCACCAGCGCCGAGGAGATGTTCCGCCGCCGGGCCCAGGCCCTGCCGGGCACCAGCAGGAACCTGCTACTGCTGGCCGCTGCTGACCCGACCGGTGATCCGGTGCTGTTGTGGCGGGCTGCGGAACGGCTCGCCATACCGGTCTCGGCAGCGGCGGCGGCTGCCATGGCCGGGTTGATGGAGGTGGGCGCACGGGTGCGGTTCCGTCATCCGCTGGTGCGTTCCGCCGCCTACCAGTCGGCCTCAGCCCACGAGCGCCGGTTGGTGCACGGCGCGCTGGCGCAGGTCACGGACCCGGTATCGGATCCAGACCGGCGGGCCTGGCACCGGGCACACGCCGCTGATGAGCCTGACGAGGAGGTCGCAGCCGAGCTCGAACGTTCGGCCGGACGGGCTCAGGCGCGCGGCGGCCTCGCGGCCGCCGCTGCGTTCCTTGAACGGGCGGCGATCCTGACGCCCGATCCGGTGCAACGGGCCCGCCGGGCGCTGGCCGGAGCGCAGGCCAAGCTCCAGGCGGGCGAGTTCGACGCGGCGCACGACGTGCTGGCCCTGGCCCAGGCCGGTCCCCTCGGCGAGGCGGAGCAGGCGCGGGTCACGGTCGTACAGGCTCAACTCGCGTTCGCCGCGAGCAGGGGCAGCGAGGTGCCGTCGCTGCTGCTGGCGGCGGCTGCGCGGCTTGAGCCGGTCGATGCCGGCCTGGCCCGCATGACGTACATGGATGCGATCCGCGCGGCGGTGTACGTGGGCCGTTTCGCTGCCCCGGGCGCCGATCTTTCGGCCGTGGCCCGGGCCGTGGAGGCCGCCGACCTACCGCCGCGACCCTCCCGCCTGCTGGATGACCTCGCCGCCAACTTCCCCCGCGTCGGCCTGCCGGTGCCGGAGTTCATCACCGCCTTGCGTGGCGTCGGAGATCCAGGCGCCTCCCTGGAAGGCGAGATGCGCTGGCTGTCGATGACCGGATTCGCGGCTTCCGGCGTGTGGGACTACGAACGCTGGGAGATGCTGATCAACCGGTACGTCCAGCTGTGTCGGCAGCACGGCGCCCTCACCGAGCTCCGACTCGCACTCACTGCCCGGTCGATCCAGCTGCTGGTCGCCGGAGAACTGGCCGCCGCCGGCACCGCGGTCGAGGAACTGCAAGCAGCAGTCAGCGCCACCGGAAGCAAGCTGGCGCCCTACGGAGCGGTGGCACTTGCTGCGTTCCGCGGCCGCCACAGCGAGGCGTCGGCGCTGATCGAGGCCGCCGCCACGGACGCCGAGCAGCGCGGCGAGGGACTAGCGGTCACCTCCGTTGAATGGGCGAACGCGGTGCTCAACAACGGACTCGGCCACTACGGGAAGGCGCTGGCCGCCGCGCAACGGGCCAGCGAGTACCTGAAGGAGGATCTCGGGTTGCGGAACTGGGCACTGGCGGAAATGGTCGAAGCCGCCGTGCGTACCGGAGACACTGACGCGGCACACAGCGCCTACCGCCTGCTCGCCGAGACGACTCAAGGTGGTGGAGGCCACTGGGCGCTCGGCGTCCAAGCCCGCTCGCACGCGCTGCTCGCGGCCAACGGGCAGGCCGAGGACCTGTACCTGGAGTCGATTGAACGGCTCGGCCAGGTTCCGGTCCGCGCTGAACTCGCTCGCGCCCATCTGCTCTACGGGGAGTGGCTGCGCAGGGAACGGCGGCGCGCTGACGCCCGTACTCAACTACGCCAGGCCCATGCCCTGTTCGACGCGATGGGCATGGCGGCATTCGCGGAACGGGCCGGCCGTGAACTGTGGACCACCGGACAGCCCACCGGGCAGCGCACCGCCCGCAACACCGGTGAACTGACCGCCCAGGAAGCGCAGGTCGCGAAACTGGCCAGAGACGGGCTGACCAATCCTGAGATCGGCGCCCGGCTGTTCATCAGTGCTCGTACCGTCGAGTATCACCTCGGCAAGGTCTTCGCCAAGCTCGGCATCGCCTCCCGCAGCCGACTCGACCGGGTACTGCCGTAGTCCAGCACGGAAGCCCTGGCTCTCCCGGAAGCACATGGACCGGTCGATTGAAGTTCAGACCACACCTCGTGGCTCGTCCATTCGCCGGGCAGAGCCGAGATACTTCAGTCGAACGTGTGAGGCCTGCCTTCGCGGGCGGCCAGCGCGTCCCGCAGCGCCGCGCGGGTAGTGATCCCCAGCTTCGGGTAGAGCTGGTAAAGGTGGTGACCGACGGTGCGGTGGGACAGGCTCAGCCGTTCGGCGATCTGCTTGTTGGTCAGGCCGCGAGCGGCCAGGTCCGCGATCTCCAGCTCCTGAGGGGTGAGCAGTACGTCGGCGGCTTCGCCCGATTTCCGAGACGGGCTTTGACCGGCGGCGCGAAGTTCTACGGCAGCTCTGTCCGCCCAGAGGGCAGCACCGAGTCCCTGGAAGCCAGAGAGCGCGGACGACAGACGTGTCCGCGCCTCACTGATACGCCGAGTTCGGCGCAGGTGTTCGCCATAAAGCAGTTCTGCCCGGGCGGCCTCGAACGGCCAGCGGTGCGCTTGCGGCGCCGATAGCGCAGCCTCGTAGTGCTGGTCGCTCTTTTCCGGGTCGGGTTCGGTCAGGGCCTCGATCACGGACACGTTCACCCGCATGCGCGTGGAGAGCGCGGCCATATCCGAGTCTCGGACCGCGCGGGCATGCCTTCGTGCCTCATCGGTGCGCCCGGTATGCATGGCGGCTTCGACGAGGTCGATGGCGTTCCACAAGGCGACCGGGGTGAAGGGAGCCAACTCCCCAGGTGGAGAGACGAGGCATGACTGGCGGTACGCTTCCTCGAACTGCCCGCTTCCCAGCGCGCCCAGCGCACGGACGTGGGTGGCCCAGATGGCGGCCCCGTTGGCCCCACGCGGCGCGGCCCACCGCTTGAGCTGCTCGGTCAGCGCGCGGTTGGTGTCCGTCTCGCCGCGTAGGGCGGCGACGTAGGCCTGCAGATAGCGGAAGTACCAGACGAAGAAGCTGTATCCGTGCTCGTCGCAGATCTTCAGCCCTTCCGCGGTGAGAACGTCGACCTCGTCCCAACGGCCTGCGAACAGATCTCCGGCGCACAGGTGCATGAGGGCGGAAATGTGGCGGCGAGCGGGGCTCTGGCCACGGCGGCCCTGACGCACCACACGCCACGACTTCTCCCGCACTGTTTCCAACCGGTCGGCGAACACCGACGCGGTGGCCAGACGGATCACGCGAGTCGGGTCTGTCTCATCGGAGGCTGCTCGCAGCGCCCGCTCCAAGCGCTCCACCGCCTCACCCCCCGTGCGGGCCGCGTCGCCGAAGATCCGGGAGTTCAGCCACAGCAGTTCGCAGACCTCGTCGCCAAGGTGGTCCACGGCCCGGATCAGCGGCTTCCACAGCTCGGCGCGTCCGCCGTACCAGCACAGCAGGAGCAGGGTGTGTAATGCCTCGGCGAGTGCGAAGCCGTCCCTCGGTTCATCAGAGGCCAGGTGGGCGTCTATCGCGTCGGTCAGCAGGCTGTGCGCCGTCTCCACGTTGCTGTCACTGTTGATGAGCAGGTGGGCGGTGGCGGCCGCAGCCAGGAGCGAACGATGCAAAGCGGGGTCCGCCTCGCGGGCGCTGTCCAGTAAGACCGAGGCGTTGCGTAGGGCGCCGCCGGAGTCCGCGCCGATATACGCGGCTTCTGCGAGCCTTCGGCTCCTATCGGCGGCCAGTGGGCTGAGTCGTGCGGCATGGCAAAGCGCGGCGACGGCGCCGGCCGCGTCTCCACGCGCCAAGATGCGCTGGGCTACCGCTTCCAGTTGCTCGGCGACGGTCTCGTCAGGCGTAGCGGTGGCCTCGGCGAGATGCCAGGCGCGTCGCTCGGGGAACGCGTCCAGTGCTTCGGCCAGCGTAAGGTGCGCCACCCGGCGTTCACCGGAGCTCGCAGTCTCCACCACAGCGGATGCCAGTAGGGGATGACTGAAGGTGAGCCGATACGACGCCAGGTCCACGACCACCACGCGCGCTCGCTCCGCGGAACCGAGAACGTTCACGCATGATGCGCCCACGCACGCCTCGATTGCCGACAGGTCACCTGTGCCGTCGAGTGCGGCCAACAGCAGTGCCTGCCGACACTCCGGCGGGAGTTCCGCGACGCGCCCTGCGAATAGCGCCTTCAGTCGTTCGTTGAGCGGCAGGATCGAGGGCATGTCGATCTCCGCTCGTTGCTGCGGGCTGGACAGCGCTTCAGGCAGTTCGACCAGTGCTAGTGGGTTGCCGCGCGCGGCCTCGACGATACGGCGCCTGACGCTGAAGGCGAGTTGGGGGTGGGTGACCCTGAGCAACTCGTGGGAGGAGATCTCCGGCAGCGGCTTGAGGACGTACTCGGGCAGGCCGTTTCGTTCGAAGTAGCCGTCGGAATCCGAGCGGCCGGCGGCCAGGAACCCGATCTTGCTGCCGCTCAGGCGGCGCGCCACGAATCCGAAGACCACCGACGTTGCCCGGTCCAGCCAGGGTATGTCGTCCACTACCAGCAGGGCCGGAGCCTCCTCCGCGACCTGGCGGAGCAAGAGCAAAGTCGCCGTCGACACCAGCAACAGGTCGGGGGCTGGACCGGAACCGATGCCGGTCGCCACTCGCAGGGCGTCGCGGTGCAGCTCGCTGAGGCGTTCCAGGTACGGTAAGAGCGGGACGAGCAGTTGGTTGAGGCCCGAGTAGCTGATACAGGCTTCGAACTGGACACCCGTCACCCGCAGCACGGTGTAGCCGATGCCTTGGGCATCGTGGGCCGCCGTGTCCAGCAACATCGACTTGCCGATGCCCGGCTCGCCCGTCACCACCAGCGCACCGCCCGCGGCGGATAGGCCTTTGATGAAGTGGCCGACGACGGCCAAGCTCTCTTCCCTGCCGACCATCAGCCGTACGGGATGTACCGAAGAGGTTGCCATCAGAGCGCTCCTGGGTGGAGGTGTGGGTGTCGAAGTCCGTCCTGATGGGCATGCCGTCGTGACGCGAGGCGGCCATCGAGCTGGCAGAAGGCGAGAAAGCCCTTCCAGCCTGCGGCGATCGCGGGCGCTCGCGCATCAGGGAGTCCCCAGCCGAATTACGTGCCGCCAAGAGGAAACGACTAGGGAGGCAGGGCTGATCAACTGGATGCCACAGGTACTTCCGTGAGCAAAGAAGCCACGGCACCGCGGGCCACGACGGGCCCGCGGCACTACGCCCATGACGAGCGGCGGCCTATCTAGCGTGCGGCCAGGTATCCGCCGTCCACCGGCAACGTCGCGCCGTGGATATGGGCGGCCCGGTCGCCGGCCAGGAACACGACAGCATCCGCGACCTCGTCGGACGTACCCGGCCGGCCGTCGGGGGCGACGGACGCGATGTCGCGCAGCACGGCGTGGTACGGGGCGTTCTCCCGCGTCATCGTCGGACCCGGGACGACGGCGTTGACCCGGACGCCCTTCGGCGCCAGCTCCGCGGCCCACGAGGCCGTCAGCGAGTGCAGCGCGGCCTTGGTCGCGCCGTACAGGGCGGACACCGGCGACCCGATCGCGCCGCTGATCGAACCGATGTTGACGATCACGCCGCCACCGCTGTCGACCATGGCCGGCGCGAGCGCGGCGACCAGCAGCGCCGGGGCCTTCACGTTCACGCCGAAGGCCGCGTCGGCCATCTGCTCGCCGACCTCGGTGAGCGACTGCGCCGGAATGAGCACTGCGGCGTTGTTGACCAGCAGGTTGATCGGTCCGCCCACCCGCTCGGCGGCCTCGCGGGCCAGCCGGGCCACGGCCAGACCGCCCTCGGCCAGATCGGCGCGCACGAAGTGCGCGGTGCCGCCCGCGGCGTGGATCTCCTTGATCACCGCCTCGCCGGCAGCGTCGTCGCGGCCTGACACCACCACGGCCGCACCCTCGCGGGCCAGGGCCAGGGCGACCGACCGCCCGATGCCCGAGGTCGATCCGGTCACCAGGGCGCGGCGCCCCGACAACTGCGGGGAAGAAACAGGGGTGGTCATGAGGTGTGCCTTTCGAGGCTGTTGTGGACAGGGGATATCGGCGCCAGGCGCGGCGGGCGGACGAGGAGCGTCACGCCGACCAGCGCCTCGAACAGCAAGATCGTGTAGACCGAGACGCGCTCAGGGACGCCGCCGGCGGCGTGGTACAGGGGCCGGTCGACCTGGAGCAGCACGAAGGCCGCCAAACCGAGCATGCCGAGCGCCGAGCATGCCGACCGCAGCCACCGCGGCACGCCGAGCCGCTCGCCCTTCGCACCGATGACGAGCGCGATCACGTTGCCGCAGACGATCGCGGCGGCGGCGCCCACGCCGTGCACGATGATGACGCCGTTGTGCAGGGCGCGGGCCGACTCGTGGAAGAACCCGATGAGGATGACCCCGACGCCGTGCGCGATCACCAGACCCCGCAGTACCCGGCCCAGCCGTCCGTCGACCTCACGCAGCAGCAACACGCCGGCCACGATGAACAGCACGCCCTGGGCGATGAACGCGGCGTCCATCACCAGGTGCCGGGGCGAGTTGATGACCCGGCCGTCGTACACGTCACCGGCGACGGGGTTCCCCAGGTCGCTGATGAAGCCGACGGCATAGCTGTAGGAGGGGTGGTGCCACGCCGAGGCTGCGATGTACTCCAGCACGGCGTACTGCACACCGGCGAGCAGCAGCAGAGCGCCTGCCGTCAGTGAGCGGACTCTCGTTCTCCGACTTCGCATGGACGCCACGGTCGCATTCAAATTTTGGGGATTCAAGTCCAAAATATAAGGTGGGCTCATGCCCACCCCGAAGACCCCCAAGGGCGAAGCGACCAGGGCCCGGATCCTGGAGGCCGCAGCCGACCTGCTGATCGCCGGCAACGGCCTGAATATCGACGACCTCTTGGGAGCGACCAGCACCAGCAAGGGCCAGTTGTTCCACTACTTCCCCGGCGGCAAGGACGAGTTGCGACGCGCGGCAGCCGAGCGCCACATCGCGCGCATGGCCGAAGTCGACGCGCCCGCGACGCTGGCCACGTGGCCGGACTGGGAGAACTGGGTCGGCCAGATCCTGCGCCGGCACGAGCAACAGCAGCGCGACGACATCTGCGAGGTCGCCGCGCTGGCCGGACGGGCACTGGACACCGACCGGGTGACCCGCGACCTGGTCGGCGGAATGTACGAGCAGTGGGCCGGCCAACTGCGGAATCAACTCACTGATATGCAGCGCGACGGCTTGCTGCGGGCCGACGCGCCAGTCACGGAGCTCGCGTCCGCGCTCCTCGCGGCGCTTCAGGGCGGGGCGGTCATCGACAAGGCCACCGGATCACATCACCACTTGGAGCACGCCTTACGCCAGGCGCTCGTCTTGCTGCGCACATATGCGCTCTGAACGCCGCTGCCGAGCCTGATCGAGCAGCCCGAGCACCGTACAATCATGACCGCTGCGTAATCTGACGTCATCGCCAAATCCGAACCGCGGCCGTCATTGGATACGCCCGATTCCCTTACCTCACGCCCTCACCATCACGCCGACCTCGACTCCAGTACCGCCTCCCGCGCAGCGTCGGCGCCGAGCGCGGCCAAGGCGCGCCGTGCGGTGTCCGCCTCGGCCCGCACCTCGTCGATCCGCACCTCCAGCAGCGCGATACGCTCGCGGGCGCGCTCCAGCTCGTCCTTCGCGTAGCGGCCGTCGGCCTCCTGGCGGGCGGTGTCCTGGCGCAGTTGGTCGGCCAGTTCGGAGAAGTGCTTGCGTGCCGTGTCGAGATCCTGGATCGCCAGGTCGGCGGCGGCCTCGGCGATCAGTGCGCGCTGCTCGGCGGCGACCGACTGGCGCGCCGCGACGCGGGTCACCGCCGCGATGCGGCTCTCGGCGGTTTCCGAGTCGGTGATACTCGCCAGTTCCTCGATGTAGGACGGTAGTAGCGCGGACAGCTGGCCGATCAGCTCGACGATCTTTTCGCGCGACGCGTAGTGGGCCTCGCCCGGTGCATCGGTCGCCGCAGCCTTCGCGACCGCTACGGCCATGCTTATCTTGTCCTGGGCCTGCTCCACAGCTTCCGGCGCGATCGGCACGGCCAGCTCGAGTTCCTCGGGGGCGGGCGCAGAGGACAGCCAGGACGCCGAGGTCGAAGCTTGAGCCGCGACCGTGTTGTCGTCTCCGGCCACGACTGTCGTGTCCGCCGCGACTATCGCCTTGTCGACGCCGGCATTCTTCTGCTGACGCCGGGCACGGAAGCGCCGGAACAGGTTCAGCGGGTTGTGGTCGGGGTCGGCGCAGAAGCGTGGCGCGGCGGTCGAGGTTCCCGGGACTGTCGGCTCAGCCGGATTTTCGCATCCGGGATAGTCGCACACGTGCGGGGTGTTGAGGGTCTGCTGTGTCATAAAGAGCGGCCTCCTGAGTAGTTCGGGTCGGTAAATTCGAACGCTGGTAAGTCCGCGCACCGCCGAGAGCGTTACACCGCGAAGAGCGCCGATCTCTCAGTCGTCGGCACTACCGCAGCCGCCGGCTCAGATCGCGGGCCTCCGACGCTTCGCGCGCGCCGGCCCAGAAGAAGTCGAGCACGCCCTCGAAGCCGCTGAGCTCTCCGAAGGTCCGCGCCGCGCCGAACGGCTGGTTCCAGAACCGTCCCGGCAGGCTCTCGTGCGGCCCGACGTAGGGTAGGGCTCCGGGATCAGCTCGTCACCCGGCGAGACCCCGAAGTTGATTCGGGCCACGGTGATCCCGAGGTCGTACGCGCCGCCCGGCATGTTGCGCGGGGCCTACTACGAGGACGCGCCGCTGTTCTCCTCGGAGATCGCGCCCGCCTACGGCCAGGGCATGAACCAGGTCATCGGCCCGTGGTTCGAGCTTCACCCACCACTTCCACCACGTCGACGAGGAGACCGGCCGGCTCCAAGGCGCCATCTCGGACCTGCAACTCCGACGCGCACGCGAGCTCATCACCGCAGCGGGTCAGCGGTTCGACTACAAGTCGTTGCCGAAGGCGGGCCACGTCATGCACGGCAGCGATCCGCAGCTGTACAGCCAGATCCTGCGCGAGTGGATCCCCACACTCGACGCCTGATCGCACCCACGGTCGCTAGCCCATGCGTGATTCGGCGATGAGCGCGTTGGCGGTGTCGGTGATCGTCTCTTCGGTGGGGCGGGGCTGCCAACCGAGCTGGGTGCGTGCCTTGCTGCTGTCGACGAGCCTGGTGCGGCCTAGCTCGGAGCGCACCATCGCCATCTGCGGGTTGCGGCGCGCGAGCAGTTTGACGGCGATGTCGGGCATGGCGCGCACGGGCACCTTCGCGGCTTCGTTCGTGAGCTTCTCACGCAGAATGCGGGCGATCTGCCGGTACCAGAGGAAGGTGCCCGAGCCGAGGAAACGCTGGCCCGCGGCGGCCGGGCTGGTCATGGCGAGGATGTGGAGTTCGGCGATGTCGCGCACGTCGACGATGTTCCAGCCGATGTTCGGCACGGCGGGTATCTCGCGGGCGAGCAGGCGGCGGATGATCTGGACCGTTCCCGGTCTGCCTGTGCCCAGCATGGGGCCCTGCATGAACGTCGGGAGGACGGCGGTCAGTTCCAGCCCGGTCGCGGCGGCGAGTTCCCAGGCGTCGCGCTCGGCGAGGATCTTGGAATCGGGGTACGCGCGGAGCGGGGTGCCGGACGGCGCTGTGAACGCCGTCTCGGTTGCGGGGGTGTCCGGGTCGCCGGTGTCGGCCGTGACGCCGGAGGAGGTGAACACGGCGCGCCCGACGCCTGCGCGGGCCGCGGCGTGCAGGACGCGGCGGGTGCCCTCACGTGCGGTGGTGATGAGGTCCACGCCCGGGCCGAAGGGCATCGGCGAGGCGGTGTGCAGCACGTGATCGGCACCGGCGGTCGCCGCGTCCCAGCCGTCGTCGTGCAGGAGGTCGGCAGCCGCGAACTCGATGGTCCCGGCGGCTCGCGCCCCGGCCTGCGCACTCACCGCGTCGCGCACCTGTTGGGCTTTGTCGAGGCTGCGCACGGTGGTGCGCACTCGGTAGCCGCGCTGGAGCAGGCCCGCGATCACCCAGCCGGCCAGGTAGCCGGTTCCGCCGGTGACGAGTACCGTCTCGCCGACATGACTGTCCGTCATCTAGTCCTCCAAAGTCATTGAGTTTCTCATTGATATTTGGAGCGTACCATGGGTCCATGACCGTAAACCGTGACGCGAAGGCACCGCCGACCCGTCCCGCGGACGTCGAGCGGAAAGCCGAGATCGTCCGCGTTCTCATGGAGGTGGGAAACGCCGCGGACGCGGTCGTGGCCCAGGTGCTCAGCGAGTTCGGGGTTCCGACTTCCGTCGCCGGCACACTGTGGGCGCTCGCTCCGGGAACCGAGCCGCCGACGATGCGGGAGGTGGCGGCCCGCCTGCGGTGCGACCCTTCCACCGTGAGTCTGGCCGCCGACAAACTCCAGAGCATGGGACTCCTCGCCCGTCAGCCTCATCCGGCCGACGGTCGCAAACGCACCCTGGTCCTCACCGAACAAGGGCACGAACTGTGGGAGACGCTCAGGGCGCGCCTGCACGCCTCCGGGCTCTTCGTCGGTCTCGACGCGCAGGAACAGGACACCTTGCTCGAGCTACTGAGGAAGATGCGGAACCTGCAACGCCCGTAGCCGATCCCTGACCGACTACCAAGGCCGCAGCCGTGCCTGGTCGGCCTTGCTTCCTCGGCGGGGCCGAACGCGGATTGCGTTGTCCGGGCCCGCGCTCGGCGAAGGCCCGATGGCGTGGCCCCACGCGCCCAACGGCGTGCTCGACAGGCTTGCTGCCGTCAAAACCGGCTATCCGGTTGCGGATCGGTCCCACTGCACGAGGCGTTGACCGATCATGCGGCCAGCGGAGTCGGAGCACCGTCGCGGCCTTCGGCTGCCGGCCGGGCCAACTCGTCCAGGGACAGCCCGAGAACGGCCGCGACGGCGGCGATGGTGAAGAAGGAGGGCGTCGGCGCCCGGCCGGTCTCGATCTTGCGAAGAGTCTCGGCGGACACCCCGGCGGCCATCGCGACCTCCGTCATACTGCGGTCGCCCCGGGCCTGCCGCAGCAGGACACCGAGCTGCCGACCGCGTTCGAGCTCGGACCGGGTCAGTGGGTTGCGCACCATGACCGTGATACTAATACCGGTATAGTAATTGGGCCAACGCGGGCCGACCGGAAGGGTACGGATCATGGTGGAGTTGAAGACGGCGGCGGAGTTGGACGCCATGCGCGAGGCGGGGCGCGTGGTCGGCACGATCCTGGACACCGTGCGGCAGGTCGCGGACGTGCACGTCAGTCTGCGCGAGCTGGACGAGGCGGCGCGCGCCGTGCTGCGCGAGGCCGGGGCGGGCTCGCCGTTCCTGAACTACCGCCCGCACTTCGCCGCGACGCCGTTCCCGGCGGTGATCTGCACCTCGGTGAACGACGCCATCGTGCACGGCATCCCCGACGACTACCGGCTGCGCGACGGCGACCTGCTCGGCGTCGACTGCGGTGCGATCGTGGACGGCTGGGCCGGCGACGCCGCCATCAGCTTCATCGTCGGGACCCCGCAGCCCGCGGACTCCCGCCTGATCGACACCGCGGAGCAGGCCCTGGCCGCCGGCATCGCCGCGGCCGTGGTCGGCGCCCGCATCGGCGACATCTCCCACGCCATCGGTAGCATCGCCCGAGCCGCCGGCTACGGCATCATGGAGGACTTCGGCGGTCACGGCATCGGCCGCCACATGCACGAGGACCCCGGCGTCCCGAACGAGGGCCGGCCCGGCAGGGGTCTGCGACTGCGGCACGGCATGACCTTCGCCATCGAACCGATGCTCATCGCCGGCGGCCGCGACAAGTACCGCACCGCCGCCGACGGCTGGACCCTGCTCACCACCGACGGCAGCCGCGCCGCGCACGTCGAGCACACCATCGCCGTCACCGACGACGGCCCGCGCATCCTGACCGTGCCCTGACATCCGGAAGCACGCCGACCGTTCGGCTGCCGTTCCCGCCGCCCGGGATGGTTCGGTCCAGCGCTCCGTCACCCCGTGTGCGGCGTCGGCCAGGGTCTAAGCGTCTTGATGGTGCGTGCGCGCCGCTGATCGATTCGTCGACGGAAGTCTTCGGCCGGTGCCACGGTCCACAGGAAAGCGGAACCGACGCCTTCGACGACAATCCCGTGCGCGGTGGCCTCGGCGTCAAGATCGCCGCTGACGCTGCCGTCGCGCTGCCCATCCCGCAGGGCTTCGAAGATGTCAGCACGCAGCTGGCCGATCCAACCGGCGGCACGGGCGGCCATGCCGGATCCCTTGCCCGCGGCCTGAAACTCAAGCCGCCCGATGCGCGGCATCAACGAAGGGACGATCATGAGTGCCTCAGTAATCCAGTCCTTTTACGACGCGATGAAGTCGCAGGACCCGGCCGCACTAGCCGCGTCACTCGCCGACGACGTCGTCATCACCGAGCCCTCGGCGCTGCCGTACGGCGGGACGACCACCAGCCGCGACGAGTTCTTCCAGAAGGTTCCCGGTTGGCTGGATCAGTTTGCGACGTGGCAGTTCGTCGAGGGAGAGATTTTCGGGGACGGCGACCGCCTCGCGGGCCTCTGGAGCGCGGTCTTCACCGCGCACGCCAGCGGTGAGACCTTCGGCTATCAGCAATTCGAGCGGTACGAGGTGAGGGGCCGTGCGATCAGCAAGGTAGATGTCTACCAGTCCGACACGCAGGGGCTGGTCGACTTCTTCAAGAAGTACGGGCCGGCCTGGTAAGGAAGGACGTCGAGACTACGCGCAGTGGTTCGTTCCCGCCGAGAGGTTCCAACCGGACGCCTCGGCGCAGCAAACTCGGCGAGTCGGATGCTCATGGGCGTGAGCTGATGATGGCTTGTGCCGCGCGATAGAGGGACTGGGACACGGTCGTCGGGTCGCTGAGGTAGCCGCTGACCATGGCGCCGTCGCGGATGAGGATGAGCTGGTCGGCGATGCTGGCCGGCTCGGCGAGGCCGAGCGGGGTGATCATTTCTTCGAGAACGGTCTTGAACCAGTTGCGGTGTGCGGCGACGGTCTGGCGGACCGGGTGGTCCGAGTCGGCGTATTCGGCCGCCGCGTTGATGAACGGGCAACCGCGGAAACCGGGTGCGCAACTGGCCGCGCCGACACTCTCGGCGAACAGCCGGATCGCTTGGCCGGGGTCGCCGTCGGCCTGCGTCAGAATCGCCGCGACATCGAGGCGTTCCTGCTCGGACCGTTGTTCCAGGTAGGCCACGACCAGGTCGTCCTTGGTGCGGAAGTGCCGATAGAACGTCACTTTCGTGATACCGGTCCGCTCGATGATCTTGTCTGCGCTGATGGCGCGCAGGCCCTGCGCGTAGAAGAGCCCGGTCGCCGCTTCGATGATGCGGTCGCGGGTGGACATCTTCGCCGGACCCGGCGCGCTCATCTCGTCCTTTGCCACGATTGTGCAGTGTTTCACGGCCTTCGGCCCACTCAGAACCCCTGGCGGGCGAGCCAGTCCAGACTGTAGTCGGCGACGTCGCGCCAGCCGTGGTCGAGCACCATCGAGTGTCCACGGCGGGGGAACAGGTGATAGTCGGTCGTGGCGTGGCCGGCAGAGTACAGCTTGGCGGCGGCTTTGACGACGGCCGGGGGAACGATGTGGTCCGCACCGCCGGCGATGAACAGCAGTGGGCCCCGGTCGTCCAGGCGGGTGTCGACGGCGGCCGGGGAGGCTGAGGCTCGCCGGAGATTCGAGGTGGCGACTTCGAACGCGGGCCGTCCGGGGCCGGGGATGGTCCATCGGTCGAACAGGTCCTGCGATTCGGCGGCGGGCAGCGCATTCCCGAAACCGAAGCGGAACTGCTCGGCGGTCAGGGAGATCGCGCGGTGCCGGTTGCCGGGTCGGCGCAGTGCCGGGGATCCAGATCGGAGCTGGACCAGCGGGATCCGCAGCACGCCCTTGATCTGGCCGGGGTCTATCGCGATCGCGGCCGCGGCGGTTCCCTGGGCTAGGAGTTTCTGGGCTATCAGGCCTCCGAGGGAGTGCCCGATGACGATCGGCTTCGCCGACAGGTCGGCGATCGCGTTCCCGTAGGCGGTGGTGAGGTCGTTGATGCCGAGCCCTGCGAGCCGTTCCGGGTGTTCGCGGGTGTCCTGCACGCTCGCTCCATCGCCCGGGTAGCCCGGGGCGCTGGGGTCGTATCCGGCGGATTCGAACATCTCCAGCCAGTTGCTCCATGCCGTGGCGTGGAGCCACAGGCCGTGGATGAAAACGACGGGTGTCTTCGGCATCAGGCCTCCAGTCTCTATGTAGACGAACTAGTACGTCTACAAGGACCATACCTCGTTCGAAAGGGCGGCCGGAGGCAGGGTGCGGATACCCGCCGAAGCCGTCGTCCTGGTCCAGCCCGGAGCTGCGTGACGGTCGCGCACTGGGCGATGCCCGGCTCAATGCCGGATCCGGCGCATCTCCAGCAGGCCCGGAATGCTGAACTCGTCCGATTGCGACCATCCGACGACCTGCTGCTCGTCCTGGCGGATGAGGTCGGCCTTGTCGAGGACCGCGGGCAGGGCTGCGCGGGGGATGTTCAGCATGCCGTGTTCGTCACCGTGGAGGATGTCGCCGGGGTCGACGTGCATTCCGGCGACGGCCGCTGGACAGCCGACCTCGATGAGGCGCATGTGTGCGCGCGCGACGCACAGGCCGGTCGCGTAGACCGGATAGGGGTAGCAGCGCAGTTCTTCGATGTCGCGGACGCGGCCGTTGGTCACCAGCCCGCGGACGCCGAGCGCTGCGAGCAGGGCGCCGTTGACTTCGCCGAGGAAGGCGCCGGCCCCGGGCAGGGTGTCGCAGTCCTCGATGACGACCACGACCGGCCCGGACGTTTTGCTGATCGCTTCGTGGAGCACGGAGACGGGGACAGCATCGTTGCCGGGATCGCGGGCGACCATCCTGGCGGTGACGGCGAAACCCACTATGGGCTCGGCGCCGGTGAGGCGTTGGATCGAACCGTCGGTATAGCCGGCGTTGAAGGGGCGCAGTCGCAGGGCATCGAGCGCGTTGCTCAGTGCCGGGGTGTCCCAGGCGGCCAGCGCCTCGATCTCGGCGGAGGCGGAGGCGGAGGCGGGGGTGGGGGTGGAGGTGTTCATGCGTGCATGCCGCCTTCCGACGGTTCGATGTCGATGACGAGCGAATGATGGGTGTCGACGGTGACCAGGCAGTCGGGGCCGACGGCGCAGGAGGTCTCGCGGTCTTCGAAGACGGCGGGGCCGCGGATCACCGTTCCCGGGGCGAGGACGCCCCGGTCGTGCACCGCGGCCTCGACGTCGCCCAGGTCGGGGAACCGTATGGTGCGCCGGGAGCGCGGCCCGGGTCCGGCGGGCCCGGGGCCCGCGGGCTCGGGCCGGTGGTCGGGCAAGGTCGGCGGGCCGGGTCGGTTCCCGGACAAGCGCCAGCTGACGACCTCGGGCGCCCCGTCCTCGATCACGCGTCCGTAGAGGCTCGCGTAGGTACGGGCGAAAGCCTCTCGAATCCGGCCGCCGTCGTCGGACAGGTCGCCGTCGGGGAGCGGTACGGTGATCTGGAATCCCTGGCCGAGATAGCGCATGTCCGCAGCGCGTCGTAGAACGACCGGTTCGGCTTCGGCATCGGCTTCGGCGCCAAGCACGCCGCGTACCTGCGACTCCATGTCCTTGTAGAGCTCTGCCACCCGGCTCCAATCGACGCGGGTCAGGGCGCAGGGGTGAGCGCGCACCGCGTCGGCTGAGGGGACGGCGGCGAGGAACCCGAAAGCCGACATCACGCCGGCCCCGGCCGGAACGATGATCCGCCGCAGCTTGAGCAGCTTGGCCAGGCGGTAGGCGTGCACCGGCCCGGCGCCGCCGAACGCCACCAGCGTGAAGTCCCTCGGGTCGCGGCCCCGCTCGGCCAGATGGGTGCGGGCCGCGGCCGCCATCGTCGCGGTGACGATCTGCTCGACGCCGTCGGCGGCGTCGGCGGCCGACCGGCCGACCGGACGGCCGAGCTCGGCCAGTCCGGCGCGGACCGCCGCTGCGTCCAGCGCCATCTCACCGCCGAGGAAGCGCTCGGGATCCAGACGTCCGGCGAGCAGATCCGCGTCGGTGACCGTCGGACGGGTGCCGCCGCGGCCGTAGGCGATGGGGCCGGGGAGCGCCCCCGCACTGCGGGGACCGACCTTCAGCAGCCCGAGCCTGTCGACCTCGGCCAGGGAACCGCCGCCGGCGCCGATCTCGATCATGTCGACGACGGTGAGCTTGAGCGGCAGGCCGGATCCAGGCGCGAACTTGTCGAGCCGCCCGGCCTCGAAATCGTGCCGCAGCCGGGGCCGGCCGTCCTCGATCAGGCTCAGCTTGGCCGTGGTGCCGCCCATGTCGAACGCCACCACCCGCGGTTCGCCGCTCCGGACCGCGACCCGCGCGGCGGCGATCGCGCCCGCCGCGGGGCCGGATTCCAGCAAGGCCACCGGAAAGGCCGAGGCGTGGGCGACGGTGCACAGTCCGCCGCCGGACAGCATGATCGACAACCGGCCGGCGAAGCCGCTCGCGCGCAGGTCGGCTTCGAGCCGGCCCAGATATTCGCGGACGACCGGCTGGACGTAGGCGTTGACGCACGCGGTGTTGAAGCGTTCGTGTTCGCCGATCTCCGGAGCGGCCTCGCAGGACAGCGTGATCGCCAGGTCCGGGGCCAGGCGGCGGATCAGGTCGCGGGCCCGCCTCTCGTGCCCGGGATTGGCGTGACTGTGCAGGAAACCGACGGCCAACGCCTCGACTCCCTCGGTGTCCAGCAGGAGGCGCGCGGCGGTCAGGACCGCGTCCTCGTCCAGCGGCGTCAGCTCGGTGCCGGCGGCCGACATCCGCCCCGGGACGCCGAGCCGCAGGCGGCGCGGCACGATCGGCGGGGCCGGCCGGGCGAACAGGTCGGCCGAGTCGTGCCGGATCTCGCGGCCCATCTCCAGGATGTCCCGGAAGCCTTCGGTGGTGAGCAGCCCGACCTTTGCTCCGGTCCGCTCCAACACCGTGTTGGTGACCAGGGTGGTGCCGTGGACGACCTCGGCGACGTCCTCGACGCCGGTGGTGGTCTCGGCGAGCAGCCGCCGCAGTCCCTCGACGACCGCGCGGCCGGGAGCCTCGGGCGTCGTCGGCAGCTTGCCGGTGTGGGTCAGGCCGCGGACGGGGTCGTGCAGGACGAGGTCGGTGAAGGTGCCGCCGACGTCGACGCCGATCCGCGTGGTGCCGCGGGTTCCACCGCTGCCGGTCACCGGTCGTCCTCCGGGGCGTGCGTGATGTATCCGTGGCTCAGGTCGTGCTCGACGTCCCGGGGATCCCGCAGCTGTGGCGGGCCGTATCCGCCGCCGCCGGGGAAGGACACGGTGATGCTCTGGCCGGGCGCCAGCGCCGAGACCGACTTGAGTGCCGGTTCGGTGCCGTCGGAGTACTGCACGCGCGTGGCGGCCCCGTCGCCTCCGCCGGCGAAACCGGACGCGGGGTGCCGGGAGCGGTCGCCGAGCAGGGCCACGCGCACCGGCCGGTCGGTGGGGTTGCGGACCTCGATGTCCTGGCCGAGCCCGCCCCGGTGGGTACCGACGCCCCCGGAGTCTGCTCGGAACTCCTTGCGCCGGAACACCAGCGGCGCGTCGGCTTCCAGGGACTCGACGCTTCCGCTGCCGGAGTTGGTGGGGAAGGCGGTGGTCGAGCGTCCGTCGGCGTGGGCTGAGGCGCCCATGCCCGCGCTGGCGAACAGGATCTGGGCGAACGGCTCGCCGTCGTCGCGTCGCCCGGAGAACTGGACGCGCAGTGCCGGAGCCCCGCCGCTGTCGGCGATCACCCGGTCCGGCAGGACGCCGGCGAGCGCCTGGTAGACGGCGCAGGACAGCAGGTGTCCGGTGAGGTGGCGGGCCAGGACCGGGGCTGGGAAGGCCGGGTTCAGGATGGAACCCCGCGGCGCCGTGACGGTGATGGCGCGGTAGGAGCCGTCGTTCCCGCGCGTGGTCGGGTCCAGGAGCAGCTTGAGCGGATAGACGGTGTAGGCGGTGGTGTAGTTCAGGGTGCAGTTGGTGGCGTAGGGGACCTGCGGCGAGCTGCCCGTGTAGTCGATCTCGATTTCGTCGCCGCGAACGGTGACCGTGCACGCGATGTGCGTGGCCTGATCCGGGACGCCGTCAGCGTCGACGGCCGAGCGGTAGACCCCGTCGGGCACAGCGCGGATCGCTTCGCGCATGGCGCCGTCGGTGATGGAGTGGACTGCCTCGGCCAACGCGGCGAAGTCCGCCTCCCCGGTGTCGTCGAGCAACTCGGTGGCGCGGCGGCGGCACACCTCGTGCGCGGACAGCTGGGCTTCCAGATCGCCCCACACCTGTGCGGGCAGACGCACGTTGGCCCGCAGCAGCGCGACGACCTCCTCGTTGCGCATTCCGGCCCGATACAGCCGCAGCGGCGGGATCAGCAGGCCCTCGCCAATGAGGTCGTTGACCCCGAGCCCCGGGCTTCCGCCGATGTCCGGGACGTGCGCGGCGGTACCGGCGAAGCCGACCAGGACCCCGCGGTGGAAGATCGGGGAGACCAGGGCGATGTCCGGGAGGTGCCCGGTGGCCAGCCACGGGTCGTTGGTCGCGACCACGTCGCCCTCGGCCCAGTCCCGCACGGGGAACCGGCCGAGCAGGTGGCCGGTCAGGACGCTGATCAGCGCCGCGAACGCCGGAATCCCGGCCCGGCACTCGGCGATGGTGCGTCCCGCCGGATCCATGAGCACCACGGTGTAGTCGTTGGACTCGCGGACGATGGTGGAGAACGCCGTCCGCAGCAGTACGGCCGCGGCCTCGTCGGCGATCGCGGCGAGCCGGCTCCAGCGCAGTTCGAGGTCGACCGCATCGGTGATGCCGGGGTGCGTGTTCATGCCCGCGTCCCGGGGACCGGCAGTCCGGCCAGGGGCACGTGGTGCTGCCCGGCGTGCATGTCGCGGTCGTGCAGGCTGCCCTGGACCAGCGGACGCGGGAAGGAGACCTTCACGACCCGCAGTTCCGGGAGGCGGAAGATCCGGATCGTCGACGGTGCGACGCGGTAGAGCTCGGCGACGGCGTCCTCGGAGATCACCGCGTCGGCGGCCCGGTAACCGGCGTCGTCGGCCATGAAGGCCTCCAGCGTCATCCAGAACGGCCCGGCGTTCTTGGACCGTACTTCCAAGGCGATGTCGCCGAGGGTTTTCATGAGCGGGCCTCCGCGAACTCGATACGGAACATCTCGGTGGGGGAGTCGACGGCGACGATCGGCCTGATGCTGGCGGTGGCGCGCCGGATCACCGAATCCGACACGCTGATGCGCTCCGGCCGCTTCGACGGCTGGCGCCTGATGGACCCGCTGATGGGCGCCGACGTCTCCGGGGCGACGCTCGGGGTGGTCGGCATGGGACGGATCGGCCGAGCCGTCGCGCGCCGCGCGTATGCGGCTTTCGGCATGCGGATTCTGTACAGCGGCTCGACACCGAAGAGCGGTCTGCCCTTCGAGGCAGAGTATGTGGCGCTGCCGGAGTTGTTGGCGGCCTCTGACTTCGTGAGCTTGCACGCTCCGCTGACCGCCGGGACGCACCACCTGATCGACTCCGAAGCGCTGGCCCGCATGCGGCCCACGGCCTTCTTGATCAACACTTCGCGCGGCCCGCTGGTCGACGAGACGGCGCTGGCGCGCGCTCTGGCTGCCGGAACGATCGCCGGCGCCGCACTCGACGTGTTCGAGCACGAACCGCAGGTACATCCTGATCTGATGTCCCGGACCGAGCGTGTGGTCCTCACCGCACACGCCGGCAGTGCGACGGCTCGAACCCGGGAGCACATGTCGATGCTGGCGGTGGAGGGACTGCTCGCTGCGCTCGGAGTGGCGGGCTGACTTCCCGCAGGCGGGGGGCCGAGGCGAGCGGGAAGATGCCCACCCGCGCGATGCCGATCTGGCTGACCTGGGTCGCGAGCATGTTCGAGGCTCAGCTGCGCGACAACCGAGCCGCGGTAAGCAAGCTGCAAGCTTCGTTTTCCTAGCTTGGCAGTATGAGCCTCCACCTGATCAACCATCTCCTGGCCAGCTATGGCTACCTGGTGGTCTTCGCCTTCGTCGCGTTGGAGAGCGTCGGTCTGCCTTTGCCGGGCGAGACCGCCTTGATCGCGGCTGGCGTCTACGCCGGGACCACGCATCATCTCAACGTCGGCGTCGTCGCGCTGGTCGCGGCGGTCGCGGCCGTCCTCGGCGACAACGTCGGCTATCTGCTGGGGCGGCGTGGCGGCGCACGGCTCGTCGCGCGGTTCGGGCGGCGGGTCGGGTTGACGCCGGCGCGCCTGAAGGTGGGTCGCTACCTGTTTGCGCGACACGGCGGGAAGGTGGTGTTCTTCGGTCGCTTCGTCACCGTGCTGCGGACGTTTGCCGCGTTCTTCGCCGGGCTGAACGGGATGCGGCGGAGCCGCTTTGTTGTGGCTAACGCGGTCGGCGGTGTGCTGTGGGCCGGACTGTGTGCCTACGGCGCCTATGCGCTCGGAAACGCCGCGACGCAGGTCGGCACCTTCCTGCTGGTCGGCGGTATCGCGGTTACGGCGTCCGCCCTCGTCACGATGGCCGTCGCGGTGAAGCACTCGATGCGGCGGCTGGAGGAGCGGGCAGAGGCTGCGTTCCCCGGACCGGCACCGGCCCAGAGCCCGGTCGCGGTCAGGACGGAGCCCGTTTCATGACCACGCCGACGTCGAACGCAACCCGAACGCCAAACGGCGAAGCCCCCGGCACCGACCCCGGCACCGACCCCGGCGTAGCAGGCAACGCCCGCCTCAGCGCCGCGACCGGACTGATCCTGCTCGTCCTGTTCGCCGCCGAGATCGTCACCGATCTGCTCGGCGTCGCCAACGTCCTCACCGCACACGTCGTCATAGGCCTGATGCTCACCCCGCCGGTGCTGGTGAAGATGGGCTCGACCGGCTGGCGTATCGTCCGCTACTACCACGGCGACCACGCCTATGTCGAACGCGGCGCGCCGCGCCTGTTCCTGCGGATACTCGGCCCGATCCTGATCCTGCTGACCACGGTCCTGATCGGCAGCGGACTCCTCGCCTATCTCGCCCACGGCGGCCTTTACGATGTCGCGCTGAAGACCCACAAGGTCGTCTTCTACATCTGGCTGTTGGCTGTCATCGCGCACGTCGTCCCACACTTCGTGGAGGCCGTCAGCTGGGCGTTCGCCGACCTGTCCACCCGAGCGCGCGGCTCCGTCCCGGGGGCCGGAACCCGTCGCACGATACTGGTTGTGGCGCTCCTCGTCGGGGGCGTGGCCGGCGTGATCCTGTCCGGGCACGTCGGCGGGTACTTCCACACCCACCCGATTCGCCTGCATCTCTAGTGTCCGACCACCGTGAAAGCCTCCGGTAAGCAACCACCGGGCACAGTGCCGCGCATGACCACAATCACCCGAGCGTGTCTGCGGCACCGGCGCCTGGTGGTGCTGGCGTGGCTGGTCCTGACGGTCGCCGGCGCGATCACTGCCTCAAGCACCGTCGGCCGCCTCACCCACTCCTTCGCCACGCCCGGCACCGCCGGCTACGACACCAACGAGCAGCTGCTGAAGACGTTCGGCATCGACGGCGACGAGCAGCCGACCCTCGCGGTCCTGACCCTGCCGCCGGGCCAGAGCATGGACACCGCGGCCGGACAGGCGATCGCCGCCAAGACCTTCGCCGCCGCGACCAGCGCCGGGCATCTGGCCGTCGCCGACTACGCCGGCACCCACAACCCGAGCCTGATCGGCCCCGACCACCGCACCACCTGGGCCGTCTTCGACATGCCGAACCCTGACATCCCCTCCGGCCAAGGCGTGATGCAGGCCATCGAACCGGCCCTGCGCACCAGCGCCCCGCCCGGCGCGACCGTGCAGGTCACCGGATTCGAGCAGATCCAGAGCGTCGGCGGGTCCGCCGCCTCCGGCGGTCCCGGCGTCCTGGTCGAGACGCTGATCGGCGGTGTCGGGGCGCTGGCGGTGCTGCTTTTCGTCTACGGCTCCGCGATCGCGATCGTCCCGCTGCTGATCGCGGTGCCCGCGATCCTGACCGCCTTCCTGCTGATCCTCGGGCTGACCGGGCTGACCGATGTCAGCTTCCTGGTCCAATACCTGGTGGCGGTGATGGGGCTCGGAATCGTCGTCGACTATTCACTGCTGCTGGTCACCCGCTGGCGTGAGGAACGTGAGGCGGGCCGGGACAACGAGGACGCGATCCTCGCCGCCGCCCCGACTGCCGGACGCGCCGTGGTGCTGTCCGGGCTGACGGTCGCCGTCGGACTGTTGTCGCTGGTGTTGTTGCCGGTCCCGTTCCTGCGCAGCATCGGGCTTGGCGGCATGGTGATCCCGCTGGTGGCCATCTCCGCGGCGGTGACGCTGCTGCCAGCCATCCTGGCCGCCTGGGGTCCGGCACTGGACAAGCGCCGGCTGCGCAAGGGCTCGACGACCTTCTCGCGCGGCTGGGAACGCTGGTCCGCGCTCATCGTGCGGCGGCGCTGGATCGCCGGGTTCGCCGGGCTCGTGATCGTGATCGGGATGGCAGTCCCGGCGCTGTCCATGAACACCGGCCAGCCGCGAGCGGACTCCCTCGGCGGTACCGGCCAGCCGGCGCTGACGCTGCACGCGCTGGAAGCCACCGGGGTTCCGTCCGCGGTCACCTTCCCGATCCAGGTCCTGACACACGGCGGCCCGTCCGCGGCGAGTCAGGCTGCTGCGATAGCCGCACAGACGCCGGGCGTCTACACCGTCCTCGCGCCGGACACGCCCTCATTCCATCAGGGCTCCGACGCCTTCTTCAGCGTGATCCCGACCGACGAGGGCGGCACGTCCGCCGGCCAGGCCACCGTCACCCGGCTGCGCGCAGCGCTCGCGCACGTCCCCGGCGGGGTCCAGGTCGGCGGCAACACCGCACAGAACGCCGACTTCAACCACGCCGTCTACGGCAACTTCCCGCTGATGCTCGCAGCGATCGCGGTACTGACGTTTCTGTTGCTGGCCCGCGAGTTCCGCTCGGTGGTCCTCGCCGTGAAGGCGGTGCTGGTCAACCTGGTCTCGCTCGGCGCGTCCTTCGGCTTCCTGGTGCTGTTCTGGCAGCACGGCTGGGGATCCAGGGCCGTCTACGGCGTCGCGGCCACCGGCTCCATCCGCAACTGGGTCCCGATCATCGCCTTCGCGTTCCTGTTCGGCCTGTCGATGGACTACGAGGTCTTCATCCTGGCGCGCATGCGGGAGGAGTACGACCGGACCGGCTCCACGCGCGATGCCGTCGTGCAGGCCCTGGCCCGTACCGGACGCCTGGTCACCTGTGCCGCGGTCATCCTCGCCATCTCCTTCGCCTCGCTGTCCAGCGCCCCGGACGTGGTGGTCGAGATGATCGCCACGGGCCTCGGGTTCGGCATCCTCTTGGACGCGGTCGTGGTCCGCACGCTCCTGGTTCCGGCTCTCGTAGCGATCATGGGCCGGGCCAATTGGTGGATGCCGCACGGCCTCGCCCGGATCCTGCGCGTACCTGAAAACGATGACATCGGAGTAAGCGTTCTGAAAGCTCCGGCTTCCTACCGTTCGAGTGACCTGGAAGACACCTACCCGGACGCGTCCGGACGGAGGATCTGATGGAAAGACTCGCAGGCTGGGTGACCCGGCACCGACTCGTCGTCGGGCTGGCCTGGCTCGTCATCACCGTGGTCGGCGTGCTCGTCGCGCCGTCCCTGTCCGGTCGGCTGCAGTCCGGCTCCCACGTCAGCGGACCCGGCTACACCGCCAACACCGCCATCGCGGCGCACTACGGCGGCGCCGCGTCCGATCCCGGCGTGCTGATCCTGAACACCCCGTCCGGCCAGACCATTGACTCGCCGCGGGTCAAGCAGGACCTCGCGCGGATCGACAGCACCCTGGCACAGTCCGCGCCGGACCTCCGTGTGGTCTCCTACGCCGCAGACGGAGACAACGCACTGGTCGGCACCAACCGGACCAGCACGATCGTGCTGGCCTACCCGCCGAAGGCCGGCGACGACGTGGGCACGACGCAGATCGACCAGCTGACCGCCGCCGCCCGGCACGCCGCCCCCGACCTGTCCGTCAACGGCACCAGCTACCACGCGCTGGAGGCCGGCAACACGACCGGCGGCGGCAACTCCTCGGTTCTCAGCGAGCTGATCATCGGAGCCCTGGGCGCGCTGCTGGTCCTGGCCTGGGTGTTCGGCTCGTTCCTGGCGCTGCTGCCGCTGATGATGGCGTTCATCAGTGTCCTGACCATGCAGATCTTCATCTACGGCCTGACCTATGTGGTGCCGTCGTCCTCGCCGCTGAACCCGGCGGTGCAGTACATCGTCGCGCTCCTCGGTCTGGGCCTGTCGATCGACTACTCGCTGCTGGTGGTCACCCGCTGGCGGGAGGAGCGCACGCTGGGCAAAACGAACTCCGAGGCGGTGGCGGCCGCGGTCAAGCGCGCCGGACACAGCGTCTGGTTCAGCGGCGTGGTGGCCTCGCTCGGCCTGTTCGCGCTGATCGTCATCCCGAATTCGATGGTGCGCGGCATCGGCATCTCCGGGCTCTTCATCCCCTCGACCGCCGTGCTCGTCGCGCTGACCCTGCTGCCGGCCATCCTGTCCAAGATCGGGCCGGCGGTGGACTGGCCCAAGCGCGCCTCGCGCCGCAACCCGGCGAGCCGGTTCTGGACCGGTTGGTCGAAGTTCGTGATCAGGCACCGCGTGGCGTCCGCGGCCGTCGGCCTCGGCCTGCTCGGCACGCTGGCCGGGACCGCGGCCACGATCAACATCGCGCAGCCCACCACGCAGGCCATGGCCTCGGCCGGCACCTATACCGACGGGCTGCACACCCTGCAGGCCGACGGGTTCCCGTCCGGCACGCTGACCGCTGTCCCGGTCTACGTCCCGCACGCCGCCGACGCGCCGACCGTGGTCGATGCACTGAGCACGGTGTCCAGTCTGCACGGCGCGGCGCAGGCCACGGGACCCGCCTGGCGCGCCGCCGACGGCTCCGCGCTGGTCATCGCCATTCCGCAGACCGAGGTGGGCAGTTCCCACGGCGGCACGGCCCTGGCCGACATCCGCGCGGTGGCCGGGCACGGCGCGTTGGCCGGCGGCGACGGGGCGCAGAGCATCGACGAGACCAACGCCACCTACGGCTCGTTCCCGCTGCTGTTCGCGGTGGTCGCGACGGTGACGTTCCTGCTGCTGGCCCGGGGCATGCGCTCGATCGTGCTGCCGGCCAAGGCGGTGCTGCTGAACATGCTGTCGGTCGCCGCCACCTACGGCGTCCTGGTCCTGGTCTTCCAGCACGGCATCGGGATGCAGGCCCTGTGGGGGACCAGCAGCTACGGCGCCATCGACCAGCTGGCCCCGGTACTCATCTTCGGGTTCCTGTTCGGGGTGTCGATGGACTACGAGGTCTTCATCCTGGCAAGGGTCCGGGAGGGATATGACCGGACGAGGTCCACGCGCGAAGGCATCATCGAGGGCGTGTCCCGGACCGGGCGCCTGGTGACCTCGGCCGCGATCATCCTGTTCTTCGCGCTGGCCTCGCTGTCCACGGCCAACGACGTCACGGTCCGGGAGATCGCCGCCGGCCTGGCCGCCGGCGTGGTGCTGGACGCGGTCGTCGTCCGGATGCTGCTGCTGCCGGCCCTGGTCTCGCTGTTCGGGGACCTGAACTGGTGGCTGCCGGACCGGGCGCGCCGCGTCCTGCGGCTGGGGCCGCTGCCGGCCGCCGCGGTGCCCGGGCCGCGACAGCCCGCGCGCGAGGTGCTGACCGTGGGGGATGCTGAGTAGATGAGGGTGCTGGTGGTTGAGGATGAGCCGGATGTCGCCGAGGCCCTGACCTGGGGCTTGGAGGCGGAGGGCTACGTCGTGGACGTCGCGGACAACGGGATCGACGGGCTGTGGAAGGCCACGGAGCGCCCGCACGACGTGATCGTCCTGGACGTGATGCTGCCCGGGATGGACGGCTACCAGGTGTGCCGGACGCTGCGTGAGCGCGGCATCTGGACACCGGTGCTGATGCTCACCGCGCTGGACGAGGATCTCGACCACGCCGAGGGCCTGGACAGCGGCGCCGACGACTACCTGCCCAAGCCCTTCTCCTATCCGGTGCTGCTGGCCCACCTGCGCGCCCTGACCCGGCGCACGCTCGGCGCCAGGCCGGCGGTCCTCACGGCCGCCGGCCTGGCGCTGGATCCGGCGGCGCGGACGGTGACGCGGGACGGCGTGCCGCTGGAGCTGAGCGCTCGGGAGGTCGCTGTGCTGGAGTACCTGCTGCGGTCGGTCGGCCGGGTGGTATCCAAGACCGAGCTGCTGGAGCACTGCTGGGACGTGCACTACGACGGGGACCCGGCGGTGGTCGAGGTGTTGATGCACCGGCTGCGGCGCAAGATCGACACCGCGGGGGCGGCTTCCGGGGCGGTCGTCGAGACGGTCCGGGGCCAGGGGTACGTCATCCGGGAGCGGCCGTGACGGCGCCGCGCCTGGCCCGCCGCCTGCGTCCCGGCACCGTCCGCGCCCGCGTCACCATCGTGGCCGGACTGGCGCTGACCGCGGCGGTGACGCTCGGCATCGTGGTGATGTACCTGCTCCAGGTCGACTCCGCGCGCCGTACCGTCGACAGCCAACTGCACACCTACGCCACGCAGATCGAACAGTCGGCGTCCACCGCCGGCACCTTTCCGAACCCGCTGCCGGCTTCGTCCCTCGACGCGTCCGCCGAGGCCCAAGTGCTGGCCGATGACGGCAGCGTCCTCGCGGCGACCCGGACCCTCACCGGGCTGCCCGCCGTCTACAGCCTGCCGCCGGGATCCGACACGCCGGTGCGGCAGAAGGCCGCCGATGGTGTCGTCGCCGGCGAGGTCGCCACCTACGGCGAACATCTCACGGTCGGCGGCCGGCCGGTCTCGATCGTCACCACCTCGCCGACCACGACCCGCAGTCAGATCAACGAGACCTTCGCCCGGCTGCTGCTGATCGGGCTGCCGGCGCTGCTGGTCCTCGCCGGCGGCACGATTTGGCTGGTGGTCGGCCGGGCGCTGCGCCCGGTCGAGCAGATCCGGCGCACCGTCACCGACATCACCGACATCTCCGCGGCCGACCTGACCCGGCGCGTTCCGGAACCCGGTACCGACGACGAGGTGGGCCGCCTGGCCGAGACCATGAACGCGATGCTGGCCCGGCTGGACGACGCCGCGGCCCGGCAGCGTCGCTTCGTCGCCGACGCCAGCCACGAACTGCGCAGCCCGCTGACGGCCATCCGTACCGGCCTGGAGGTCGGCCTGGCGCACCCGGAACAGGCGCCGTGGCCGACGATCGCCGAACGCGCCGTCAGGCAGGCGGCGCGACTCGAGGAGCTGATCAGCGAACTGCTTCAGCTGGCGCGCGTGGACGCCGGCAAGGCCGCCGCCCGGCGCCGGCGGGTGTCGCTCGCCGAGCTGCTGACCGAGGTCGAAGCGGGCACCACGTCGAGCGGACCGGTCCGCATGGAACTCGACATCCCCGCGGACCTCGCCGTCGCCGGCGACGCGGCCGAGCTGTCACGGGTGTTCCGCAACGTCATCGACAACGCGCTGCGCCATGCGCGGACAACGGTCCGCGTCACCGCCCGCGGGCACGGCGACACGGTACGCGTGACCGTCGGCGACGACGGCCCCGGTATCCCCGCCGAGGAGCGGGAGCGGGTCTTCGACCGCTTCGTCCGCCTCGACGCCGGCCGTACCCACGGCGCTGGCTCGACTGGCTTGGGCCTGGCCATCGCCAAGGCGATCGTCGTCGCGCACGAGGGGTCGATCGGCATCGACACCGCGCCGGAAGGCGGGGCGCTGGTCTTCATCACGCTCCGGGGCTTCGGCGAGACGGCGATTCTTCGCTGAACCCCCGGACGAGATTCTCGGCACACACCCCTGCGGGCCGCCGACGTCTGTCTCACTGGCCGTCCCGCCATTGCTCCAGCTGCTCGTCGATTTCTGCGACCTGCGCAGCGGCGTCCACCGCCAGGAACCGCGCCCGGGCTGTGTGAAGCATCGACGTGGCTTCGTCGGGGCGGCCCCGTCGGTGCAGCACGCCCGCGAGTCGCACCTCGGTGCCGGCCTGCTGGAACGGGAGGTCGAGGCGGTCGACGTCGGCAAGTGCGTTCCGGTAGAAGTCCTCGGCCAGGGCGTCGTCGCCGACTGCCGTGTATGACCAGGCCAGGTGCCTTGCACCGGAGAACAGTGCGATGTCGGCGACCAGTTGTCGTGCCGCGGTGGTCTGCGGGACGCGGGCCATTTCCAGGGCCTCGTGAAGCTTTTCGATGGCCTCGTGCGGCCGTTCCAGCTGTGTCAGGGCAAAGGCCACCGTCTGGAGCGCCTGTAAATGGGCCACGAAGTCCCCCGCTTGCGCGAACAACCGTTCCGCGTCCTGAGCGTGGGGCAGCGCCGCGGCGGGGTCCGAGTAGAGCAACGCAGCAGCCGCATAGTTGAACCCCCAGGCCTTCTGCTGGATATCTCCGGCCTGTTCGGCGATCCGGACCGCGCGCAGAGCGGTCTCGTGCGCCTGCTTGTTCTCGCCACGCGCCGCCAGAGCCCAGGACACGTAGTTCAGCTGCGTCGCCTGCGCCACGGCGTCGCCCATCCGCTCCGCCGCCGAGGCAGCCAGGCTGAACAGCTCGAACCAGTGCGCCCAGGCGAGCCAGTGGTCTGAGAACCAGTGCAGGGCTTCGGCGGTGTCGACGACCTGACGATCCCAGCCGTGCGCCGCGGCGATCCGCACCGCGCCGAGCCAGTTGTCAGCCTCGGCCTGTAGCCACGCTGTGGCGGCCTCGGACGTCGACAGGTCGACCGGCAGCCCCCAGTCCTGGGGCGCGGCGCCGTAGTCGGGCTCGAACCAGCGGCCGGCCGTCACGGTCACCTCCACCAGCCACTCGACCATCGCCTTGGTCGAAGCCTCCCGCTGCGCCTCATCCTCCTCGGCTGCCAGGCGATCGCCGGCGAACAGCCGGATCAGGTCGTGGAAGCCGTAGCGGATGTCGCCGACCTGGGATAGCAGACCCAGCTCGTGGAGCTCGTCCAACAACTCCTCGGTCTCCTCCACGGAGGCACCGATCAGCACCGAGGCCAAAGGAGGGGCGAAGTCGGGACCGGGCACCAATGCCAGCCGGCGGCACAGCCGCTGCGCGGCCGGGCTCAAGTGGTCGTACGACATGCCGAACGCCGCCGTGATCTGCAGATCTCCGGCGTGGATCCGCTCCAGCCGCCGCTCGGAATCGGCCAGCCGGTCGGCCAGTTGCCGAGCGGTCCAGCCCGGCCTGGTGGCCAGCCGGTTGCCGATGATGCGCAGGGCCAGCGGCAGCCCGCCGCACAACGCGGCCAGCTCGGCGAGCCCCTCACTGCGGTTCCCATCGGCGCCGCCGATGATCGAACGCAGCAACCCGACGGCCGACCCGGAGTCCAGAACCGGAACCGGCAGCCGCGCAACCCCTTCCAGCCCGGTCAGCAGCCTGCGACTGGCTACCAGTGCCAGCCCCGGTCCGGCACCGGGCAGCAGCGGCCGCACCTGCTCCTCGTCCCGGGCGTTGTCCAGGACGACGACCGCGGGCCGTTCTTCCAACAGCGCACGGAACTGCCCCGACCGGCCGTCCACGTCATCAGGCATGTCGCGGTTCCCGACGCCAAGGGCCTTCAGCAGGCGGAACAACGCGGTCACCGGGTCCAGCGGCTCGTCGTCCAACCCGCGCAGGTCCAGGTAGAACAAAGCGAACCCTTTGTCGTCCGCCAGCCGCCGCCCGGCCTCGACCGCGAGCGTCGTCTTGCCGATGCCGCCTGGACCGGACAGCACAACGACCGAGGCCGCGTGCCCCTGACCTGCGGCCAGCGCCGCGAGCCGGACCAGTTCGTCCTCGCGTCCCGCGAAGTCGGCGACCGGCCGGGGCGGCGCGCACCATCCGGCCGGCGCCGTGACCGGGCGCGGGCGCCCGACTTCCGCCAGCCGTTCCAGCGCTTCCCGATCGGCCTCGTCCAGGTTCAGGCCGTCGGCGAGCGCCATCACCGTCCGCCGCTGCGGTCCCAGGCTGTGCCCGCGCTCCAGCCCGCCGATCGTCCGCGCGCTGACCCCTGACGCGTCCGCCAACGCCTCCAACGTCAGACGCGCACGCTGGCGGAGACGGCGCAGCTCAGCGGCGAACGTAGTCTGCGATGCCTGTCCGCTAGCGTCCATCGGTGACCAACTCTGCTCTCGAGGCCATGATCGATGGGCTCACCGTAGCGGAGGTGGCGCGATCAATGAGCGCCGATTCAGTGCGGGCTGGGCGGTCGGTCCCGCGACGCCGACCGCGCGTATGCGTTCCCAGCCAACAGCCTGTGCTCTCTCAAGCATCATCGATGTCTCTTCCGCCCCTACGTTCGAAGCCGGCCCGACAAGCGGGCTGCTCAACACCCCTTTTGCTGAAGGAGACTTCCGATGCCCACGCGTCGATTCCGGCGGACCGCCATCACCGCTACCGCCGTGCTGGCTCTCGGCTCTGCTGTGACGGCCAGCGCCGTCGCGGCGAGTCCGAGCGGTCAGAACAAGGTGGTCCTGGAGCCTGCTGCTCAGGCTTTCGCCGATACCGCGGCCAAGAATCCGCCGATCTACACCCTGTCCTATGCGGATGCCCGCAAGGCACTGGACAGCGCCCAGGCCGGCCCGGTCTCCGTGCTCCCGGCCGATGTCTCGCATCGCACGCTGCCGGTGGGCCCCACGGGGTCGGTGACGGTTGAGATCGTTCGTCCCGCCGGTGCGACCGGCAAGCTGCCGGTCGTCATGTACGTCCACGGCGGCGGGTGGGTACTCGGAGACGAGTCGACGCACGACCGCCTGGTCCGCCAGATCGCCAACGGCGCGCACTCCGAGGTGGTCTTCGTCGACTACACCCCGTCGCCCGAGGCCCGCTTCCCGATCGCGATCGAGCAGATCTACGCGGCGACCCAGTGGGTCGCCCAGCACGGCAGCGAGATCAACGCCGACAGCTCCCGGATCGCCATAGCCGGTGACAGCGTCGGCGGCGACATGTCGGCGGCTATCACCCTCATGGCCAAGGAGCGCGGTGGTCCCCACTTGGCCGGGCAGGCGCTGTTCTATCCCGTGGTGGATGCGAACTTCAACACCGCGTCCTACAAGGAGTTCGCCCAGGGCCCTTGGCTGACCCGCAAGTCGATGGAGTGGTTCTGGAACGCCTACGAGCCGAACGTGGCCGCCCGCGACAACATCCTCGCCTCGCCGTTGCTCGCCAGCACCGACCAGCTCTCCGGTCTGCCGAAGGCACTGGTCATCACCGATGAGGCGGACGTTCTGCGCGACGGGGGCGAGGCCTACGCCGCCAAGCTCCGCGCGGCCGGCGACAACGTTACCGCCGTGCGCTACGAGGGCGTCTTCCACGACTTCATGATGCTGAACGCCCTGTCCACCACCAACGCGGACCAGGCCGCGGTAGCCCAGGCGGACAGCTTCCTGTCCGGCGTCCTGCACACCGGATCCTGATCCGTCCCACCATCGACACCCCCCCGCCGCTGCGTCGTGCGAACCGCCAGACTCGCCGCGGTGGCGGAGTGATTGTCCCCGGCGTGACTTCATGCGGAACGCACTGAGCAGTCGAGCGACTGATGCGTCGGGGCCTGCGCAAAGGGATCCTGGAACCCCGCCGATGTTCGGCCGGAGCCGGCGGATCATCGACCAGGGGAGCGTGCAGTGTCCGAGACCGAGTCGGTGCTGGAGCCGGCTGCGCAGGCCTTCGTCGACGCGGCCGGCGAACCGCCGCTCATCCATCAGTTGGGCCCGGAGAAGGGGCGCCTGGTCCTCGACTTCCTCCAGGACGGAGACCTTCCCGTCCCGGCCGCCGACGTCGAGGACCTGGTCGTACCCGGCGGTCCTTCCGGTGCCGTCACTCTCCGGATCTTCAGGCCGGTGGGAAGTGGCGGTCCGCTTCCCGTCGTCCTGTACATCCACGGCGCGGGCTGGGTGTTCGGCAACGCCCGCACCCACAACCGGCTGGTCCGCGAGCTGGCCGTCCGAGCCCGGGCCGCGACGGTGTTCGTCGACTACAGCCTGTCGCCGGAGGCGAAATATCCCGTCGCGATCGAGGAGATCTACGCGGCACTCCTGTGGCTGGCCGAGCACGGCGCCGCGCACGGCCTGGACGGCCGGCGCATCGCGGTGGCCGGGGACTGCGTCGGCGGCACCATGGCCGCGGCGATCACGATGCTCGCCAAGCGGCGCGGCGGTCCGGTCCTGGCCGGGCAGTCGCTGTTCTACCCGGTGACCGACGCCGCCTTCGACACCGACTCCTACGACAGGTTCGCGGAGGGCTACTTCCTTACCCGCGAACGCATGCGCTGGTTCTGGGATCAGTACACCACCGACCCCGCCGAGCGGGTCAACGTCACCGCCGCACCGTTGCGCGCGACCCCGGAGGAACTGGCCGGATTGCCACCGGCTCTCGTCATCGTGGCCGAGGCCGACGTCGTCCGCGACGAAGGCGAGGCCTATGCTGCCGCACTGCGCGCCGCAGGAGTGCCCACGACGGCGGTGCGCTACGACGGCGTCATCCACGACTTCATGGTTCTGGACGCGATGCGCGGCACCCAGGCCGCCATGGCGGCCACTCGCCAGGCCGCGGACTTCCTCCGCGAGGTGCTTCACCCATGAAGATGCCGATGATCGGTCGCGAAGCGGAGGCAGATCGGATCCTGAAGGTGGTCGACGCCGGCCGGGACGCCTCGCGGACTCTCCTGGTGCTCGGTGAGGCCGGCGCGGGCAAGACGACATTGTTGACCGTCGCCGCCGAGCGTGCGTCGGGGATCGGAACGAAGGTCCTGACATCCCAGGGCTGTGAAGGCGAGACGGAGCTGTCCTTCGCTTCCTTGCGCCAACTGCTGCGTCCGCTCCTGCCCGGCATCGTCGAGTTGCCCGGGCACCTGCGTAAAGCGCTGGAGACGGCGTTCGGCTCGGTCGCCGCCACAGAGCCGGCCGACCCGATGCATCTGCGGGTCGCCGTCCTGACGGTGCTCGCCGAGGTGTCACGGCGTCGGCCGCTGCTGCTGATCGTGGACGATGTGCAGCTGTTCGACCGCGATTCCCGCGACGTCCTGGGCTTCGCAGTGCGGCGGCTCACCGTCGAGCCGGTGACGATGCTGTTCGCCGCGCGTGGTCTGACGCCGCCGGAGGGCTTCGTGCCGGGGCTTCCGATCCTGGCCATGGGGCCGCTGACCGGCCAGGCATCGGTTCGGCTGATGGACGCCCAGCCCCAGGCCCCGGCTGGCCGCGCCCGGATGGATGTGCTCGAGCAGGCGGAAGGCAATCCTCTGGCCATCATCGAGCTGTGCCGCTCGGCGTTCGGGGACGCCTCACAGGGGACGCCGGTAAGCGGGCCGCCCCGAAGCCTGCGTATCCAGGAGATGTTCGCCTCCCGGCTCCGCGCCCTGCCGGAGGCCACCCAACGGCTGGTCCTGTACGCGGCTGCGTCCTCGGGCTACACGGATCTGGCGACCGTCATGGCGGCTGCGGCGGCGGGCTGCGATCTGGCGGGATGGGAGCCCGCGGAGGAAGCCGCACTGATAGCCATCGTCGACGGCCAGGTCGGGTTTCAGCACCCCCTGGTCCGCGCCGCCTCCTACCAGGGGTCCACCGCCCGTGCCCGGCGCCAGGCGCACGCCGATCTGGCCGCGGTGCTCGCCGACGATCCCGCGCGCCGGGCCTGGCACCTGGCGGCAGCGTGCGTCGACCCCGACGAGACGGTGGCCGCGGCTCTGGAGGAGACGGCAGAACTGGCCGGGACACGCGGCGGCCTGTTCGCGGCTGCGCGCGCCTGGGAACGGGCCGCCGAGTGCAGTCCCGATCCGGAAGACAAGGCGCGCCGGTATGCCGAGGCGGTCCGGGCCGCGATCAACGCGGGGGACCCCTCTTGGGTCGTCGAGCTGTACGCCAAGGTCACGGCCTTGACGCGGGATCGGGATGTACTGAGCGCGGCGGCCTGTGGCGCGGCCCGGGCGTTGTCCTTCTTCGGCCGTCAGCGGGAGGCCTTCCAGATCGTGATGGACGCGGCCGACCCGCCGCCCAACGACGGCAGGACCCTGCTCACCCTGACCGCCGTGCTGAACACCCTCGGCGTCCATTCGGGGCTGCCCGAGATCCGTCGTCCAGTCGCATCCCTCCTCGATCGGGTGGTGATCGAGGATGTCGAGACGTCCCATACGCCGCTGGTGCCCGTCGAGGCTGTCGACGCCATCCGGGCGGGTGTGCTGGCCGGGATCGATCCGGTCGCCAACGCCCCCGCGATGCTCAGCCGGACCCGGCAGCCCTCCCTGCTGGACCCGCTGCCCGGCCCGGGTGAGGCGGAGCGGCTCCAAGTCCTCGGAGCCGTCGCGTTCTGGGCCGACGAGTCAGACCTTTGCCTCGATGCCTTCCGGAAGATGTCGGTGCTGCTGCGCGGGCAGGGGGCCATGGGAAACGGGGCGAACTCGTTTCCCGCGATGGCCGCGACGCTGATCGATACCGGCCGGTGGGCCGAGGCCGACGAGTTGCTGGCCGAGGCGTGGGAACTCGCTGTCGTCCACAAGCTGGTGCGCGTCGAGGTCGCTGTCGACGCTTTGCGGGTGACCCTGCGTGGGCTGCGCGGCTCCAGCACCGAGTCCGTTCGCTCCGGTGCCGGGGTTCCCCCGCCGGAATTGTCGTGGACGGCCGTCGATCTGGAGGAGAACCGGGCCGCGCATGTCTGGCTGTTGCGGGCGGCCGCCACCGCCGCGACGGCCGCCGGTGATTTCGAGGGCGCTTACCGGCATCTCCGGCGGCTGTTCGGCGACGACGGGGCACCGCTGCACTACTTCCACTCGCCGAGGTTGGTCGCCGATCTCGCAGCCGCCGCCTTCCGCGCTGGCCGCCGGCAGGAGGCTGCGACAGTCGTGGCGGCGGTTCGCGAGGCGGCGGGGCCGGAGCCGACGACCCGGATGACGCTGCTGCTGCACCATGCTGAAGCTCTGGTCGGTGCGGACAAGGATGCCGAGCAGCACTTCCGCCTGGCCGTGGTGAATCCCGCTGCTGAGCAGTGGCCTTTCGCGCGTGCCCTGGCCCGGTTCCACTATGCGCAGTGGTTGCGCCGGCATCGTCATCCTTCGGAATCCCGAGCTCTGTTGACGGCGGCGTGGGAGTCGTTCAGCCGGCTCGGTGCGGAGGGCATGGCCGGGCAGGCGCGTGCTGAACTGCGGGCCAGTGGTGTCGCCATGACGGCGACTACGCTTGATCCACTCTCCACGCTGACCGCCCACGAGGAGAAGATCGTCAGGATGGCGGCCCGCGGGCTGAGCAATCGGGAGATCGCCGAGCGATTCGTGGTGTCGCCCCGGACGATCGGCGCGCACCTCTATCGCGTGTACCCGAAACTCGGGGTCAGCAGCCGGCACCAGCTGCGCGACTTCTTCAACGATCTGTGAGACGAGGGACATGAAAGACGAAACGGCTGCGACTGGCGGCGGTCGCGACCGCGGAACCGCCGTCGTCCTCGATCCGGCGATCCAGCGGTTCGTCGATGCTTCGGCTGCGCCGCCGTACCTGCATCAGCTCGGCCCGCTCGACGGTCGGCAGGCGCTGTCGGAGGCTCAGGGCCGAACCCTGGAGGACTACGGCCTGGATGTGGAATTCCTGGTGGCGCCCGTGGGACCGTCGGGGCTCGTGGGCTTCTGGACGTTTCGCCCCTCCGGCCAGTCCGGCCCGCTCCCGGTGGTCGTCTACGTCCACGGCGGCCGGTGGATGCTGGGCGACGCCCAGACCCATGAGCGCATGATCAGTGAGCTGACGGTAGCCAGCGGCGCGGTGTTCGTCGTCCCCGAATACAGCCGCACGCCCGAGGCGCGCTATCCGGTCGCCTTGGAAGAGTGCTACTCGCTGCTGACCTGGGTCGTCCAGAACGCCACCGCGCTGCGTCTGAACGGCCGGCGCCTCGCGGTGGCCGGCGATTGCGCCGGAGCGACCTTGGCCACGGCCGTGACCATGGCGGCCAGACAACGGGGCGGTCCTCGTATACGCGCGCAACTGCTGTACTACCCGATGACCGACCCGAGCGCGCAGACCGCTTCACGCGCTGAGTTCGCCTCCGGCTACTTGCTCACTCGCGAAGCCCTGGAGGGGTACTGGCAGCAGTACACCGACGACGAGCGGGAACTCGCCGAACCCACTGCCGCACCGCTGCGGGCGACATCGGCGGATCTGGCAGGACTGCCGACGGCCATGGTCGTCTCGGCGGAGGCGGACGTCGTCCGCGACGAGGCTGAGCAGTACGCGCGCCGGCTCCGGAAGGCTGGTGTCGCCGTCACAGCCATCCGGTACCTGGGGACCGTCCACGATTTCGTCTCGCTCAACGCGATCCGCGACAGCCCGCCCGCGCGGGCCGCGATCCGCCAGGGCGGCAGCTTCCTCGAACACGCTCTGGCGGATCTGCGCTGATGTGGGGAGCGGTGAGCGGATCAGGACCCGCCGGTCAGCCGGTGAAGGCGAACGGTGACCGGGCTCGCGATCACGTCTCCTTCCCCGACGGGCCGGACGATCCCGTCCATCAGGAGGCTTCCTCTACTTGCTTCTGAAGGGGTGTCGTTCGTTCAGCCCTATTCACAGGGCCCTGCCAGCCGCTATCGGCTGGCAGGGCCCTGTCGGTGCGGCACGCCGAGCGCGGGGACCGCCTCAGCGGGCCGTCTCCTAGCCCTTGATGAAGGCGAGCAGGTCGGCCTCGAACGCCTTGCGGTACTCACCCTGCAGGCCGTGCGAACCGCCCGCGTAGATCTTGAGGGTGGCGTCCTTGACGATCTCTGCGGTCTTCAACGCGGCGTCGGTGTAGGGCACGATCTGGTCGTCCTCGCCGTGCGCCACCAGCGTGGGCACGTCGATGCGCTCCAGGTCGGCGGTGAAGTCGGTCTCCGAGAACTGCTTGATGCAGTCGTAGGCGCCCTTCAGTCCGCACTGCATGCCCCAGGCCTGGAACGAGTCCACCATGCCCTGCGAACGCGCCGCGTCCGGACGGTTGAAGCCGTAGAAGGGCTCCGCGAGGTCCTTGAAGAACTGCGACCGGTCGGCCAGCACGCCGGCCCGGATGCCGTCGAACACGTCGATCGGCAGGCCATCGGGGTTGGCGTCGGTCTTGACCATGATCGGCGGCACGGCGCCGAGCAGGACGGCCTTGGCCACCCGCGAGGAGCCGTGGCGGCCGATGTACCGGGCGACTTCGCCGCCGCCGGTGGAGTGCCCGACGTGGATGGCGTCGGTCAGGTCCAGGGTCTGGACCAGCTGTGCCAGGTCGTCGGCGTAGGTGTCCATGTCGTTGCCGGTCCACGGCTGGTCCGAGCGGCCGTGGCCGCGCCGGTCGTGGGCGATGGCGCGGAAACCGGCGTCGGCGACCAGCTTCATCTGCTCGTCCCAGACATCGGCGTTCAGCGGCCAGCCGTGGCTGAAGACCACCGGCTGCCCGCTGCCCCAGTCCTTGTAGAAGATCTTCGTGCCGTCGGTGGTGGTGATGAAACTCATCGTGTGCTTCCTTAGAACGTGGGTGATCGGCGTCGATTTCGATCATGTCGGTCCGGGCCCGGCCGGCGAATCTGCCAAACTGCTGCAGTCAGGCTCGGGAGCAGCTAAGTCATGCTTTTCAGAGTGCTTAAGCTCAGGCCGCCGGTGTCAGGACGTCGAGGGCGTCACGGAGCGCGGAGCGCGATGTGATGCCGAGCTTGGGGAAGATCCGGTACAGATGCGCGCTGACCGTCCGCGGCGACAAGAACAGCCGCTCGGCGATCGCCTTGTTGCTCAGGCCGCGAGCGGCCAGACGTGCCACCTCCAGCTGCTGCGCGGTCAGCTCGACGGGGGGCAGCAGGTCGTGTGGGGACGAGAACGGGGTCTGGATGGCGACGCCCGCCAAGCGCAGTTCCTGCTCTGCGCGCTGCTGCCACGGCGTCGCACCGATGCGGGCGAAGACCTCGGCGGCCCGGCGGAGCTCCGGGCGCGCGTCGCCGGGGCGGTGCCGGCGACGGTACAGCTCGCCCAGGGCCAGGCTGACCCGGGCGGTCTCGAACGGCCACCGGTCGACGTTCCGCAGGGCCAGCGTCGCCTGGAACAGCGGCACCGCCTCGTCGTCGGGCGCCGTCAGTGCGCGGGCGGCCAGGATGTGCATCTGCAACCGCGATGAGATGTCGGCCAGGCCGGCTGCGGACGCCACCGCGATCAATTCCGTCGCCTCGTCGCGGCGGCCGGTCCGGACCGCCGCCTCGACCCGGTCGAACAAGGTCCAGGACGCGATGCCCGTGAAGGCCGGGCCGATGGTCGAGACGCCGATCCGCGTGGACTGGGCGTACGCGGTCTCGTAGTCGCCTTGCGACAGGGCGGCGAGTGCGAGATTGCGGGCGGAGTACGCCAGGTGGAGTCCGCTGCCGCGCGGCGTGGCCCATTGCTCGATGGCCTGGCTGAGCTCGCGAACTGTGTCCGGGTCGCCCTGGCCGGCGGCGATCAAGCCGAGCAGACAGCGGAAGTCGTGCGCGGCCACTGTGAGACCGTGCTCGATGCTCAGGTCGAGGCCGTGGCCGACGGCGGACTCCGCCGCCTCCCAATCTCCGGACAGGTAGCGGTCCTGCGCCGAGAACAGATAGCCGTTGACCGCGTGCACGACGGCGCCGGACTCGGACTCGCGGTCGGTGAGCATCCGCAGGAAGGGACGGACCTCGCTCAGCGAATCAGCCCTCGAAGCTGCGAGGGACAGCGCTACCAGGCGTCTGGCGGTCAGGTCCTCCGGCAGCAGATTGGCCGTGTTCGCGAGGTGCTCCGGAACCGTCCCCGGGCCTGCGGCCAGTTCCGTCGCACCGGCGATCGACTGGTACAGGAGCCTGACGTCGTCGTCCAACGCGTCATGGTGCAGCGCGACGAGCCGGGTGACCTCGCTCCAGTCCTCGGGGCTCTGACCGTAATGGACGGCCATGATCAGCAGCCAGAGGGCTTCGCTCCGCTCCGGGAACGCCTCGCCGTTGTTCAACAGGCGGAACAAGGTCTTGCGGACGCCGGGGAGGTCTCCCTCGAAGCGGAACGCCAGCGCGGCTCGGGTGATCTGGTCCCTGGCGCCCGGTCGGTGGCTGCCGAGCGCGATCCGGGCCCGGGCCAGCAGGGCCGCGGCTGATTCGGCCTGACCGCCGTCCACCGCCAAACCGGCCGCGCTCTGGAGACGGCGTACGGCATCGCTCGTGGCGGGGCTCAGATCGGCGGCGCGGCGCAGCGCCGCCACCGCGCGGGCTGCTCCGCCGCGCCCTCCGATCTGCTCGGCCGCGCGCTCGATTTCGGCCGCGGCCTCTTCGTCCGGCTCGGTGGCCGATGCCATGAGGTGCCACATCCGCCGTTCGGGTCGGCCGTGGTACGCCGCAGCCAGTTCCGCGTGCGCGGCGCGAACTTCATCCGGCAAGGCCGTTCCGATGATCGCTGATCGGACCAGGGGATGTCGGAAACGCGGCGCGGTCGGCGTGGAGCCGTCGGTGATCAGCCGCAGTTGTTCGAGGTCGAGGAGTTCCTGCTGCGACAGCTTGGGCGGATGCGGGGCCGGACCGGCCTGTGGGGTGTCCCGATCGCGGCCTTCGGCATCCAACGCTATCCGCAGCAAGGCGAGCCTGGTGACGTCCGGCAAGGCCCTCACCACGGCCGCATAGTCGGTTTCCAGCCGGGTCCGCAGCGGGTGCCGGCCGGGAACCAGGCCGGGCGCGCTGGCAGCGCTGGTGAGCACCGCGGGCAACTCGGTGAGCGCGAGGGGGTTCCCGGCGGCTTCGAGAAGCACGCGCTGCCGTAGTCCCGCAGGCAGATCCGGGCACCGGTCGAGCAGAAGGCCTTCGGAGTCGGCGTCGGACAGCGGACCCACCTCCAGGGTGGTCAAACCGCGGGTTCTCCGCTCGGCGGCCGTGAGAAGCGGCTGCGCGAGAATCGCGCTGACAGCTCCTTCCGGCCGGAGGCGCAGCATGGTGAACAGCAGTACCTCGCGTGTCTCCTGGTCCATCCAGTGCGCGTCCTCGACCGCCACCAGCACCGGGCCGTCGGTGGCGACCGCCTGCACCAGGGCCAGCGATGCGGCGGAGACGGCGAAGCGCTCTGGCCGCGGGCCCGGCTCGTAGCGCAGGACGCGGCGCAGCACGTCCCGATGGAACGGCTCAGTGCGGTCCAGATACGACATGACCGGTGCGAACAGCTGATGCAGTCCGGCGAAGGCGAGCTGGGACTCGTCCTCATAGCCCGTGGCGCAGAGGATCCGGTTGCCGTGCTGCTGCGCGTAGGCGACCCCGGCCTGGAGGAGGGCGGATTTGCCGATGCCCAGGTCTCCGTGCAGGACGATGCTGGGCACGCTCCCAGGGGAACGGTCGATGGCGGCTTCCAGGGTGGCCAGCTCCAGGACGCGCCCATGGATCTTCATGGGGCCACCTCCACAGCGGACTCGGCGAGACGGGACTCCTACAGGCGACACGGCCGGTCAGAGCAGAATCGGCCTTCGTCTCAGCGACGCTATGCCGTCCGCTTGCGTCGGGCATCAGTCACGCGACTTAACCGCGCAGCGGTGGCCGCCGGGGGCCGTCAAGCCGCGAGCGAAGCCGCCGGCTGCCGACCGCTGCGCCACTCCCGGGGCGTGACCCCGTAGGCCGCTTTGAACGTCCGGCTGAAGTGCGCGGCGTTCACAAAGCCCCAGCGTTGCGCGACCGCGGAGACAGTGGGTTTCGCACGGTTCGGACGAGCCAGCTCTCTGCAGCACTCCTCCAGCCGCCGCCGTCGGATCAGACGGCTGACCGTGATGCCTTCGCTTTCGAAGATCCGGTGGAGGTACCGCACGGAAATGCCGTGGGCCTTGGCGATGCTCTCAGGAGACAGCTCAGTGTCCGCCAGCTGGTGGTTGATGTACCTCCGGATGCGCAGCGCCAGGTGGCTGGTCGCCGCATCAGGATCCGGAAGAAGCTCGACGTGTTCGGTGACGAGGGTGGCCACCAGGTCGGCGACGTTGCCCGCGAGCCGGTTCCCCACCGACGCGGTGCAGGGCGCGCCCGACGCCAGCACCGTCAGCACCGGCGCCAGCATCGCCGCCACGCCCTGGTCGGGTCGGATCGCCTTCGCGGCGACGTGCCGCAGGTCGTTCTCCGGGACGGTCATCGCCCGGCGGGGGAGCAGGAACAGATGGAACAGGAAGCGCTCGGGGAAGTCGAACGAGTAGGGCCGCGCGCCGTCGAAGATCACCAGGTCGCCCCGGTCGACTCCGGTGCTGCGCCCGTCCTGGGTCATCGACGCGGAGCCGGCGGCCAGCAGGCCGATGGTGATGTGGCTCTCGGCGGAGTCCTGGGCAAGCCGCGAACCTCGGCGGAGCCGTTGGGCGTCGGCTTCGAACGTGGTGACCTGCAGGTAGCCGACGTCGCGCACGGCGAGGCGTCCGGCGAAGGGTCCGCTGTCGTTCCAAGGGGCCACGGCCACAGGTCCGAAGCGGTGGTTCACGGCGTCCTGCCAGTAGGCGCGGGCGTTCTGGTCCGGCACGGACTCGGTCGTCATCGCAAGGGTCGTCGGGCTCATAGCGTCAGCCTCGCCATCGCGGGTCCCTCGACGCATTGGTCAACTTACTGCACTTGTTCATCTGCTTTCCTACGTCCCACAAGCCGAGCCATGCGTAAGCAGCCCTGGTTCGCCAGATCAGGCGCGGTCGGCTTACGCTCGGCGCAGAACGAACAGGAGTGAGCACTCGAGATGGTGACGGCGCTGATCGGCCGCTTGCGGGAGCAGTCCGTCCTCGACGACCTGGTCGCCGCTGAGACGAACGGCAGAGCTCTGATGGTGACGGGCGGGCCCGGGATGGGCAAGTCGGCCCTGCTGGACTGGACGGCCGACCGGGCGGCGGCCCTGGGACGTCGTGTCCTGCGCGTGGTGGGCAGCGAGTCGGAGTCCGAGCTGGCGTTCGCCACCCTGCACCAGATCCTGTATCCGTTGCTCGACCGTACGGACCGTCTTCCGGCCCCACAACGCGACGCGTTGCAGCGGGCGCTGGGCCTGACAGACGGCCCCGCGCCCGACCGGTTCGTCATTTCAGCGGGGACGCTGGCACTGCTCCAGACGGTGTCTGTGGAACAGCCGGTCCTGGTCGTCGCCGACGACACGCAGTGGATCGATATGTCCAGCGCCCAAGTGCTGGCCTTCGTGGCGCGGCGCCTGGCAGGGCTCCCGGTCGGTTTGCTGGCGGCGGCCCGCAGCGGATCTCCCGGTCCGCTCGACCACGCCTCGTTCCGGGTTCTGCCCCTCGGCCCCCTGGGACGTGACGAGGCTGCGCAGCTTCTTGAGGCCTCCCATCCCGGACTCGCAGAGGAACCGGTGCGTAGGATTCTTCAGGAGGCGGACGGAAACCCCCTGGCCCTCATCGAGCTGCCCGTCCAGCTCAGTGACCGCCAACGGGAAGGAACGGCTGTGCTGCCGGCGGTGCTGACGCTGGGAACCAATCTTGACAGGACGTTCGCCGGCCGGCTTCGTACGCTCTCGGATGCCACGCGATACACCCTTCTCCTGGCCGCACTCGGCGGCCAGGGACCCGGGGGCCTGCGGAAGGTTCGAGCCGCGGCCCTGAAGAGCTGGCCGGGATGGACTGAAGCCGTGCTGGACGGCATCGCGGGCAGCGACCTGGTCGGTATCGATCGGCATCGCGAGGAAGTCGTCTTCAGCCACCCGCTGGTGCGCTCCGCGCTGGTCCGTGCGATGCCCGCGGCGGTGGTCCGCAGCGCGCACTCGGCGTTGGCACAGGTGGCAGACCAGGATCCGGAGCGCAAGGCATGGCATCTGGCCTCCGCGGTCACCGGTCCCGACGAGAGCGTCGCCAAGGCTTTGGCCGCTGCCGCTGACCACGCACTCAAACGCGGCGGCGCCGCTGAAGCCAGCGTCGCGCTCTCGCGGGCGGCGGAGTTGAGTCCGGATCGCGCGGATCGCGTCAGGCGTCAGGTGGACGGTGCGATCGCCGCGGCGGTCGGTGGGCAGCTGGACCAGTGCGCGGCTTTGCTCCAGGAGACAGCCGAGGAGGACATGCCGGTGGAGGTCGCGGTTCGCCGGGCCACTGCGGCGGCCTTCGTCATGATCTACCGGGACAGCGACATGGAGGGCGTCTACCGCGAGTTCCTACCGGTCCTGGAGCGGATTCCTGCCGGAGGGGAGTACGACGCCGACTTCGAGCGGGTCTTCTACCTCTTGTTCATCGCCGCCGTCTGGTTGGGACGTCAGGAACTGTGGGAGCCGCTGACGCGTTCGCTGGGCCGGGTGTCGGTCTTCGGCCGGCTGTGCCACGCCGCGCTCTCCGACCCGGCACGCACCGCGCTCGCCATCCGCGAGCGGATCGAGGCCGTCGCGGCCGGGCCGGCGCCGCAGACGTACCAGCAGATCAACTGGCTGTTGTGGACCCTGCACGCGACAGACGTCCTGGGCGATCACGGTCCCCTGTGGCACGACCTGACGGAACAGAGCACGTATACGACGTACCACTTGCTGACCGTGGCCCGGTGCTACGACCACTACATCCGCGGTGACTGGGACGCCGTCGAAACCCTGACCGCCGAAGCCGAAGAGAGCGCCCACGAGCGTGGCTACGACTTCTACGTTCACGCCGCTCTGTACGCACGAGGACTGGTGGCGGCCAGCCGGGGGGACGAGCCCGTGTGGCGGCGTTGCGCCGAGACGATGCGGGCCTGGGCCGAGCCGCGCGGGCTGGGGTTCGGCGTGGCGGAGGCGCTGGAGATCGAGATCCGTGCGGCGGTCACCGGGGGAGACGCAGCGGAAGCCTTCGGGCTGGCCCGCCGGCTCACCCCGCCGGGAACGATTCCGCCGGGCGTCCCGCACTTCCACCGCATGTTCCTGGACCTGGTCGACAGCGCGATGCGGTCGGGGCACGTCGAAGCAGCCCGGGCGCACGTCGCCGCGGGGGTTGCCGCCGGCGTGGAGAAGATCTCACCGCACCACGCGTTCGTGCTGGCCGCGTCGCGGGCGCTCGCCGCTCCCGACGACCAAGCCGAGGCACGGTTCCAGGAGGCGCTGACCGTCGCCGGAGCGGAGCGGTGGTCATTTGAATGCGCACGCGTCCGGCTCGCCTTCGCGGGCTGGCTGCGCCGTCATCAGCACCGGGCCGCCGCTCGCGCCCAGGCACAGAGCGCGCTGGACATCTTCCGCGGGCTGCGCAGCGAGCCCTGGATGCTGCTCGCCGCCGAGGAACTCCGTACAGCGGGCGGCAGCGTCGAGCCGCGGATCGCGGACCCGGCGCCGATCCTCACTGTGCGGGAAGCGCGCATCGCGGAACTGGCCGCGCAGGGGATGACCAACAAACAGATCGGCGAGGCATTGCACCTCTCGCCGCGCACGGTCGGCGTTCATCTGTACAAGGTCTTCCCGAAGCTGGGCATCACGTCGAGGACGGAGCTGCGGGGCGCGCTCGGCAGCCACGGCGAAGACTGACCCGATCCTCTTGTCGTCCTCCGGGTGACTGCCTGGGCGGACCGGACGCTCTCGGAACGGGAACGGTGCGCGGCCGGAAAACCTCCCCGACCTCCCCGTTCATAGCATCGGCACGGCCGATCGATCTCCCGCACCCCGCGGTGAGCCTCGAACCAGGCGACACCCGGAGGGACACCAGCACTGTGACCATTTCGAACGCCGGCCGGCGGATCCTGACCACCGAGTCGGGAGCCCCGGTCGCGGACAATCAGAACAGCCTGTCGGCGGGAGTCGGCGGGCCGCTGCTGATCCAGGACCAGCAGCTCCTGGAGAAGCTCGCTCGTTTCAACCGGGAGCGCATCCCTGAGCGGGTCGTCCACGCGCGCGGCGCCGGCGCCTACGGGCGCTTCACGGTGACCGCCGACGTCACCGCCTACACCCGCGCGGCGTTCCTGTCCGAGGTGGGCAAGACTACGGAGACGTTCATCCGGTTCTCCACCGTCGCCGGCAACCTCGGCAGCACCGACGCGGTGCGCGACCCGCGCGGCTTCGCGCTGCGCTTCTACACCGAGCAGGGCAACTACGATCTGGTCGGCAACAACACGCCGGTGTTCTTCATCCGGGATCCGAGTAAGTTCCCGGACTTCATCCACTCGCAGAAGCGCGATCCCCACACCGGCACCGTCGAACCGGAGAACGTCTTCGACTTCTGGTCGCACTCTCCCGAAGCCCTGCACCAGGTGACGTACCTGTTCGGCGATCGTGGCATCCCGGCCGGCTTCAGGCACATGCACGGCTTCGGGTCGCACACCTACCAATGGGTCAACGCTGCCGGCGAGGTGTTCTGGGTCAAGTACCACTTCCTTACCGACCAGGGTATCGAGAACCTCACCGATGAAGAGGCCGCCGCCGTCGCGGGGCGAAGCGCCGACTCCCACCAGCAGGACCTGTTCCAGGCCATCGACCGGGGCGAGTTCCCTTCGTGGCGACTGTCCGTCCAGGTCATGCCGGCCGCCGAGGCCGCGACCTATCGGTTCAACCCGTTCGACCTCACGAAGGTGTGGCCGCACGCCGACTATCCGCTGCTCGAGGTCGGCAAACTCACCCTGGACCGCAACCCGGAGAACGTCTTCGCCGACGTCGAGCAGGCGGCGTTCAACCCGAACAACTTCGTCCCGGGCATCGGCGCCTCCCCGGACAAGATGCTGCAGGGACGGCTGTTCGCCTACGCCGACGCCCAGCGCTACCGCCTCGGCGTCAACCACACCCGGCTGGACGTCAACCGCCCGCACGCCACTGAGGCGGTCAACTACGGCCGCGACGGTGCGATGCGCTTCGACGACAACGGCGGACACCGCGCCAAGAACTACGAGCCGAACAGCTTCGACGGCCCGATCCAGACCGGCGAGCCGCTGGCCGCCGGAAGTGAGGTCGCGGGCCTGGTCGGCACATATGAGACGGTCGAGCATGCCGAGGACAGTGACTACGTGCAGGCCGGGAACCTCTACCGGCTGATGAGTGAGGACGAGCGGGCCCGCCTGGCGTACAACCTGGCCGCCCCGCTGTCGCGGATCACCCGCCACGACATCGTCGACCGGTTCATCGGCCACCTGCGCCTGGCCGACCCGGGGTATGGCGACCGGGTGGAGGCCGCGGTCAAGGCCGAGCGGGCATAGCCCCAGCCCTGTGCCGTCCCCAGGTACTTGACCAGGAGCTTCAGCCGGGGCCGCGGTGATCCACATCGGCCCCGGCGCGTGACAGAATCGCCCCGAACAGCTGGCGGTGTGGCGCGATCGGATGCTCTGGTCGGCGTGCGGCCGCGGAATGGGGACGCACGGCATGGAGGAGTTGCCCGGGGGCGCCGCCGGATCGGGAGCACGGCTGTCCCTGGTCGGCCGGGAAGCCGAGCTCGACCAGATCTCGCGACTCGTCACGGCGGGTCGTACGTCGTCCCGAGCGTTGCTCCTGCTCGGCGAGGCGGGCACCGGTAAGACCTCGTTGCTGTCCGCCGCGGTGGAGGTGGCGCGAGGCCTGGGGACGGACGTCCTGATTTCCGAAGGCTGCGAAGGCGAGACCGACCAGTCCTTCGCGGCTCTGCACCAGCTGCTGCTCTCGCTTCGGGCCGACCTCGCCGGGCTGCCCCCGCACCTTCGCGAGGCGCTGGAGACCGCGTTCGGAGTGATCCCCGCCACTCGGCCGACCGATTCGATGCTGCTGCGCATAGCAGTGCTGACGCTGCTGGCCGACGTGTCGCGGCGGCGGCCGCTGCTGCTGATCGTCGACGACGTCCAGTTCTTCGACCGTGACTCCCTCGACGTCCTGAGCTTTGTGATGCGCCGACTGGCGGCCGAGCCCGTGACGGTGCTCTTGGCTGCCCGCGGACTGACTCCGCCTGAAGGCATCGTGACGGGTCTGCCGGTTCTGGTCCTGGGTCCGCTCGACAGCGGCGCCGCCGCACGGCTGCTGGAGGTGCAACCCCAGGCCCCCACGGGCCGGGCCCGCCTCGACGTCCTGGAGCAGGCCGCGGGCAACCCCTTGGCGATCATCGAACTTTCCCGCGCGTTCCGGGGTGGCACGGCGTACGGACTGCCGGGCAGCGGGTTGTCACAGACCTTGCGTATCCAGGAGATGTTCGCCGCCCAGCTCCGCAGCCTTCCCGCCGCCACGCAACGGCTCGTCCTCTACGCGGCGGCAGCGTCGGATCACACAGAACTCGGCATCATTATGAAAGCGGCCGGTGCCGGAGCGGACCTCGACCTCTGGGCACCCGCGGAGGACGCGGGCCTGATCGCCCTCGCCGGCGACCGAGTGGCGTTCCGCCACCCGCTGGTGCGCACCGCCTCCTATCAGGGTGCTCCGATGCACCAGCGACAACAGGCTCACACCGACCTCGCGGCCGCCCTGGCCGACCAGCCGGCGCTCCGGGCCTGGCATCTGGCCGCGGCGGCCGTGGGGCCTGACGAGTCGGTGGCCGCGGCTTTGGAGGAGAGCGCTGAAGCCGTCGAGCTGCGCAGCGGGTTCTTCGCCGCGGCAAGGGCGCTGGAACGGGCCGCCGAAGTCAGTCCGTCCGAAGCCGACCGGGCGCGCCGGTATGCCAAGGCGGTCAGAGCCGCGAGCAACGCCGGCGACACGTCCTGGGTGCGCGAACTGTATGCGAAGGTCGCTGCACTGACCCAGGACGCCGACGTGCTCGGCGTCGCCGCGAGCGGAGCCAGCATGGCGCTGTGCCTGTACGGCAACCAGCGCGAGGCCTTCCATGTGCTGTCCAGTGCGCTGGAGTCGGAACCGCCTCCGGCCCCCAGGACTGCCCTCGTCCTTGCGTCCATCCTCCCCGCCGTCGCGATCCACTCTGGGCTGCCCGAGGTACGGCTGTTCATGGCGGCCGTGGAGGGCGGGCTGGAGATCGTCGACGATTCCGACAGCCCGTTCCCGGAGTTGGCGAGGATCGAGACCTGCGACGCGCTGCGGGCCGTCGTCCGAGCCAGCGCTGATCCGGTCGCCGAGGCCGCGCTCCTGCTGCAGCGGACCCGGCAGGCGGATGCGGTGGACGCGGCGGCCGGCATCACGGACATCACCCGCCTGTCGGCCATCGCCGGGATCGCGTGGCTGGCCGACGAGTCCGACGTGTGCGTCGAGTCCTTCCGCCGGACCTACGCCATGCTGCGCGCCTACGGATCCATCGCCCTCGCCGCCACCACCCTGGCTCCGATGACCACGGCCCTGATCGACACCGGACGGTGGTCCGAGGCCGACGAGCAGCTGGCGGAGATCAGCACGCTCGCCGTAGTCCACAACATGCGGGCCTTGGAGACCGAGGCCACCGCGCTGCGCGTGACCTTGCAGGCCCTGCGCGGACGGTCGGCGGACGGTGCGGCAGCGACCGACCTGAACTGGAACCGCGTCGATCTGGAGGAGAACCGCGCCACGCAGGTCTGGCTGCTGCGGGCGGCCGCCACCGCCGCTACCGCCGCCGGCGATTTCGAAGGCGCCTACCGGCATCTCCGGCAGCTGTTCGACGATGACAGCGCACCGCTGCACTACTTCCTGTCCCCACGATCCGTCGCCGACCTGGCCACCGCGGCCCACCGAACGGGACGCCACCAGGACGTCGCGCCGATCGTCGCGGCGGTTCGCGAGGCGGTGGGACCGGATCCGACGACCCGGATGACCCTGCTTCTCCATCACGCGGAAGCCCTGGTCGGCGAAGCGAAGAACACCGAGCAGCACTTCCGGCTGGCGGTGGTGAACCCCGCCGCCGAGCAGTGGCCGCTGGCGCGCGCCCAGGCCCGGCTGCACTACGCGCAGTGGCTGCGTAGGCGTCGTCGGCCCCTGGACGCCCGCGCGCTGTTGGCGGCGGCGTTGGAGACGTTCAACCGGCTCGGCGCGGACGGCCTGGCCGACGAGGCGCGCGCCGAACTGCGGGCCAGCGGTGTGGCGATGGCCTCGGACACGCCCGATCCGTTGTCCGCGCTGACCGCCCAGGAACAGCAGATCGTCCGGATGGCGGCCCGCGGGCTGAGCAACCGGGAGATCGGCGAGCAGCTGCTCCTGTCACCCCGGACGATCGGATCGCATCTGTATCGCGTGTATCCCAAGCTCGGGGTCAGCAGCCGACACCAGCTGCGCGACTTCTTCGACGACCTCTGAGACGCGCTATCCGCCCGGGTCCTGTCGCCCCGGCGGGTTTCAGGGTGCTGATCAGCTGACCGCTTCGTCCGACGCGGCCGTGGCGACCGCTGTGCCGATGACGTCGAGGATCTTGTCCAGCCGCGCCAGGTCCTCGGCGCCCATCGCCTCGAAGATCTCGTGGAGCACCTTTCGGCCCGCCTCCGTGCCGGCGGCCACCGCCTTGGACCCCTGCGGGGTGAGGCTGACGAGCTTGGCGCGCCGGTCCTCGGAAGACGTCGTCCGTTCGACGAGGCCTTCGCGTTCCAGCGCCTCGACCGACTGCGTGACCGACCGCGGAGCCTGGCCGAGTTCCTCCGCGAGCGATGACTGCGCCAGCGGGCCGCGGCGTGCCAGGACTTCCAAGACTTTGGTGCGGGCCAGGGAAAGGCCGCCGGCGTTCATCCGGGCGTCCACGACCCTGCGCAAGTGGTAGCTCACCGCGAGGTAGCGCAGTCCGATGTCTGCGGGGTCGGGGCTGTCGCTCATCGCCGATGGTCCTTCCAATCAGTGAGGTACCTCATTGCATGCTACGTTGATGAGGTACCTCACTAAAAGTTGGAGGAGGCATCCGTGGAAGACCGCTCCGTCATCGTCATCACCGGCGCCACGAACGGCCTGGGCAGACTGGCCGCTCTGGACCTCGCGCGCCGAGGCATGCGCCTGGGTCTGGTAGCCCGCAGCCGGCGGAAGGCCGACGCGCTCCGCGCGGACATCGAGCGGGCCGCGCCCGGAACGCCGGTGGACGTGTTCCTGGCCGACCTGTCGCTGCTGCGCGACGTCGAACGCGCCGGTCACCAGATAGACGCCGCCTACCCGCGCATCGACGCACTGATCAACAACGCGGGAGTGCACGCGTTCTCCCAGCGGGTCACCGCCGAGGGGTTCTCGGAGATGACAGCCGTGAATTACCTGGCGCCGTGGCTGCTGACCGACGTCCTGCGCGACAAACTCATCGCCTCGGCTCCGGCCCGGGTCGTCACGGTCGCCTCCCGCGCCTCCGAGCACGCCGGCGGTCGCGGCGCGGTGGGCCACCTGCGCGACACCGCCCCCTACACGCGTCGCGAATCCTCTCAGCTGTACGGCTGGACCAAGCTTCTGGACATCATGTTCACGCAGGAACTGGGCCGTCAGCTCGAGGGGACGGGGGTCGCGGTGACCTGCTGCTGCCCCGGGTTCAACGTCACCGGGCTCGGCCGTGACCTGCCGTTGTCCGGCGTGCTGGAGAAGGTTCTCAAGGTGCTGAGGATCGGCGATCCCCGCCACGGCGCCGAGATCATCGTCCGGCTCGCGACCGATGCGGGCTTCGCCGGCGCCGACGTCACCGGAGGCTACTTCGCCGCTAAGGGTGCCAAACCGCTGGAATGTCCGCTGCCGGGCCGGGACGAAGGGGATCGGCGCGCTCTGTGGGAGGCCACCTCCGAGATCCTCAGTGGCTTCCGTGTCCGCGGGCCGAGCGAGGATCGGACATGACTTTCTCGCGGCGACGCTCCGTCGTCCAGTAGAGCAGTGCCACCAGCGGCATGGCCGCACCGAGCGCGGCGACTGCGTTCCAGCCCTCGGCGTGGTAGACGACGGTTCCGAGATGTGACCCGAGGGCGCCGCCGGCGAAGAAAGTGGCGATGTAGATGCTGTTCAGGCGGGCGCGAGCAGCGGGGTCGAGTTGGTAGATGACGTGCTGGCCGAGGATCAGGGTGGTCTGGACGGCCACGTCGAGCAGGATCGCGGCCAGGGCGAGAAGCGCGATGTGGTGGGCACCGAGTGCGGTGAGCGCGGCGGCGATCGCGCCGAGCAGCAGCGCCACCCCGGTCATCGGCCGGGCCAGCCCGCGGTCGCCGAACCGGCCGGCCAGCGGAGCGACCGCCACACCGGCCGCGCCGACCAGCGCGAACAGGCCGACGCCGGAGGCCGTGTAGTGGAACCGCGGGCCGGTGAGCAGGAAGGAGACCGTGGTCCAGAACGCGCTGAACGATCCGAAGACAGCCGCCTGATACAGCCCTCGACGGATCACGGTCGGGTGGGTGCGGACCAGCTTCATGGTGGAGCGCAGAACGTGGTGGTAGGGCAGATCGGTGGTGGGCGCGTGCCGGGGGAGGGCAAGCCGCAGGGCGAGGGCGAGCAGTGCGGTGAGCCCAGCCGACCCCAGGTACACGACCCTCCACCCGGCGGCGCCCGCGACCAGACTGCTGACGGTGCGGGAGAGCAGGATCCCGGTGAGCAGCCCGGCCATGACGCGGCCCACGATCCGCCCGCGCGCGTGTTCGGGCGCCAGGCCGGCGGCGAACGGCACCAGGATCTGCGCGACGACCGAGGTCGTGCCGCTGAGCAGCGAGGCGACCAGGAAGACGGCGAAGCTCGTCGCCGCTCCCGCGGCGGCCATGACGACGGTGGTGATCGCGAGCAGGCAAGCCACCAGGCGCCGCTTCTCCAAGCGGTCACCCAGCGGCACCAGGAACAGCATCCCCAGCACATAGCCGATCTGGGTGGCCGTGACCAGCGTGCCCGCGGTGGCTGTGCTGACCTTGAACGCGTGCGCGAGCGTGGACAGCAAGGGCTGGGCGTAGTAGAGGTTTGCGACCGTCATCCCGGTGGAGACGGCGAACAGTGCTACCAGCCAGCCCGGCAGCCCATCGCGCGAGTCCGTGGATGCGGCGTCCGAGGCGGCTGCCGACACGCGGCCGGATTGAACGGCCATCATCGCTCCCTGATGTCGGGAACGAGCAGGACCGGAATGCGTGCCGAGCGGCTCACCGCGTTCGAGACGCCCGGGTTGAGCCAGGCGGACAGGATCCCGTGGTGGTGGGGGCTCAGGACGAGCAGGTCGGATCCCAGCCGCGCTGCCACTGCGGAGATCGCCGTCGGAATCTCGGTGCCGGCCTCACCGAGGAGTTCGCCCTCGGCCCGCACGCCGACGCTCAGCAAAGCGTCGACCGCTTCCTGCAGGACCCGTTGTGCATCGCCGTCCTCTTCGACGGTGACCATGCTCGTCGCCGACAACAGGGTGGGTTCGATGTGCAGGACGTGGACGACGCTGTCAAAGCCCTTGGCCAAGGCGGCGACGGTTTCGAGCGTGCGCGCCGGGGCCGCGCTGGGGTCGACAGCCAGCAGGATGCGCTGGAACAAAGGATCTCCAAGTATTCGAAGTAGCGGTGGCGTTTGAAGCGGCGGCGCCTACGGGCGCGGGATGTTCCGCAGGTTGGTGCGAGCCAGGTGGATCATGCGTCCGACCCCGCCGGACAGGACAGTGCGGCTGGCGGACAGCGCGAACCCGGTGACCTGCTCCGAGGTGATCTTCGGCGGGACGGCCAGGGCGGCGGGGTCGGTGACCACGTCGACCAGTGCCGGTCCGTCGTGCGCGAAAGCCTCGCGCAGTGCGTCGCGCACCTGCCCGGGCTGCTCGACGCGAATGCCGTGCGCGCCGGCGGCCCGAGCGATGGCGGCGAAGTCGGTGTGCCGATACGTGGTGCCGTACGGGGTCAGGCCGTCGACCATCATCTCCAGGTCGACCATGCCGAGGGAGGAGTTGTTGAAGACCACGACTTTCACCGGCAGCCCGTACTGGACGAGGGTCAGGAAATCGCCCATCAGCATCGAGAACCCTCCGTCGCCGGAGATGGAGACGACCTGGCGGCCGCGGTCGAGGAACTGCGCGCCGATGGCCTGCGGCAGCGCGTTGGCCATCGAGCCGTGGACGAAGGATCCGAGGATGCGGCGCCTGCCGTTCGGCGTCAGATAACGGGCGGCCCAGACGCAGCACATACCGGTGTCCGCGGTGAAGATCGCGTCGTCGTCGGCTTCCTCGTCGAGGACCGCGGCCACGTATTCGGGGTGGATCGGGGTGTGGCGCTCGACGTCATGCGTGTAGGCGCCGATCGCGCTTTCCAGAGCGTGCAGGTGGCGGTCGAGCATGGTGTCGAGGAACATGCGGGACGTCTTCGCCCGAACCGCAGGGGTCAGGCACCGCAGGGTCTCGCGGACGTCGCCCCACACCGCGAGGTCCAGTTGGGTCCGGCGGCCGAGGCGTTCGGGCTGGATGTCGACCTGGACGGTGCGAACGCCGCGCGGCAGGAAGTCCGTGTAGGGGAAGTCCGTGCCCAACAGCACAAGAAGGTCGCACTCGTGCATCGCCTGGTATGCGGCGCCGTAGCCGAGCAGGCCTGACATTCCGACGTCGTAGGGGTTGTCGTACTGGATGTGTTCCTTGCCGCGCAGCGCATGACCGACCGGAGCCTTCACCTTCTCGGCGAAGGCCATCACCTCCGCGTGAGCGCCCTCGACACCGCGGCCGCAGAAGACGGTCACCTTCTCGGCGGCGTCCACGAGCTGGATGAGCCGGGCAAGCTCGTCGTCGCCGGGGCGGACAGCGGGCCGGTCCAGCGGGATCGCCAACTCGGCGCCGCCGTCCGGGGCCTTCTGGCCGGCGACGTCGCCGGGCAGCGCCACGACCGCTACGCCGCGACGACCGACCGCGTGCTGGATGGCAGTCTGCGCCACCCGTGGCATCTGGTGGCGCGAGGAGACCAGTTCCGAGTAATGGCTGCATTCGGCGAACAGCCGATCGGGGTGCGTCTCCTGGAAGTAGCCGGTTCCGATCTCGCCGCTGGGGATCTGCGCGGCCAGCGCCAGCACAGGGGCCATCGACCGGTGCGCGTCGTACAGACCGTTGATCAGGTGGAGGTTGCCGGGTCCGCATGAGCCCGCGCAAGCAGCCAGACGGCCGGTCAGCTGGGCCTCCGCTCCGGCGGCGAAGGCAGCGACCTCCTCGTGCCGAACCTGGATCCACTCCACGTCACCGTGCCGCCGGACGGCATCCACGACCGGGTTCAGGCTGTCGCCGACGACTCCGTACATGCGGCGGACCCCAGCGCGAGCCAAGAGATCGACGTACTGCTCGGCAACGGACTGCTTGGCCATGGCGCTCCTCGCGGGCTCGGTGCTGTGTCGCGATCAGGCTAGGAACCAACGGCGCGCCGACTTGTCCGCCAGCGCACCTGCTTAGGTCGAACAGCGCACGCGCTTCGCGGTTGTCGAACCGGGGCTCAACGACAGTGCGCTGATGGTCAGCAGCCAGTGCGGCGATGGAAAAGTCCGAGGCTTGCGCGCTCCTAACGTGAACCTCTGTAGGAGCCACTGATCACCCATCGCGCACGAACCCGAGGGAGCACCATGTCCAGTCAGCCTCGTCTGCATCAACACAGCGCGGAGATCCAGGAGTTCGGGACGGTCACACAGCTGCCGATCGCACTGTCCTACGACGCCCGGATGTACTCCTGCCAGCGTCTCAACCGGATCCTGGCCGATACCCAGATTCTCTACGCGCTCTACAAGAAGCACCACTGGGCAATGCGCGGCCCGCTTTTCCACCAGTTGCACCTGCTGCTCGACAAACACGCCGCAGCACAGCTCGAGCTGATCGACGTGCTGGCTGAACGCGTCCAGACCCTCGGCGGCGTCGCGGTGGGCGACCCCCGGCACACCGCCGAGATCACGGCGATACCGCGTCCGCCGAACGGTGTCGAGGAGGTCACCGCGATGCTGTCGCGCCTGCTCGAAGCCCACGAGATCATCCTCACCGAAGCCCGGGACGCCGCCGCGCGCACCGCCGCCGTGGGTGATGACGGCACCCAGGACGCCCTCGTCTCGCAGGTGATCCGTACCGGGGAGACCCAGGTGTGGTTCCTCGCGGAGCACCTGGTCGTCACGCCGTCGGACCAGAGCTGAGCGGTGAGTGCCAGACCCATGAAGCCGTTGAACGTCAGGCCGCTGCTCGACGAGTGGGACTGGCAGACGCGCGCCGCCTGCCGCGGCATGGACGCCTCGGTGTTCTTCTCCCCGGTCTACGAACGGGGAGACGCCCGCCGCAGGCGGGAACAGCGGGCCAAGACCGTCTGCCGCGGGTGCCCTGTCCAGGGCCCCTGCGCGACCTTCGCGACGCGCACGGCCCAGGCCTTCGGGGTCTGGGGCGGGCTCACCGAAACCGACCGCGGCCACACCCGGCGACCGACCTGAGCCCTCCTGCCGCCGGCACCCGCGTCTTCCACACCGATTCGCACCGATTGTTCGCTCGCCAAAAGGGCCGTGGCCCGTTCGCCATCGGGCCACGGCACTGTGTCGTGACAGCGGGCGACTCCGCACCCGGGGCACGCGCAGCCGAGCGCGGCCGGTGTCGTCACGGTACGCGGGGCCGTGCGCGCCCGCGCAACAGTTGTGCGCTCGGAGAACAAAAGCCAGTGAGAGGCGCGCTTAAGTTCGACTCGATGGCCCGCGCGCGTACTGCGACGCCGATCCGCTCACGGAAAGAAGTACCGATGCCCTCGAACAGCGCCGACTCTGCCTGGTCCCCCCTGCGGCAGCCGGTGTTCCGCGCGCTGTGGCTGGCCCAGTTCGCCTCGAACATCGGCAGTTGGATGCAGACCGTCGGGGCCCAGTGGCTGTTGATCGCGCACGGCGCGGCGCTGCTGTCGTTGGTCCAGGTCGCCGCCGGCCTTCCAGTGCTGGTCCTGGCCCTGCCGGCCGGGGTGTTGGCCGACCTGGCCGATCGCAGACGTCTGCTGCTCGCGGTCCAGGGCGGGATGGCCGCGGTAGCGGTGGTGCTGGCCGTGTTGGCCTTCGCGGGGCGACTGGGCCCATGGACGTTGCTGGCGTTGACGCTGCTGCTCGGCTGCGGCACGGCGTTGAACGGCCCGGCTTGGCAGGCGCTGCAACCGACACTGGTACCCCGCGAGCAGCTCAGGCCCGCTTCCGCGCTGGGCGCGGTGAATCAGAACGTGGCACGCGCGATCGGTCCCGCCCTTGGTGGGTTGTTGGTCGCCGCCGCAGGGGTGGGGTGGACGTTCGCGCTCAACGCGGTGTCCTTCGTCGGGATCCTGGTCGTCCTGGCCCGGTGGCGTCCCGCCGACGCGGCCCCCCGCTCCGAGCAGGAGCGGGAACAGGCTCTTGCGGCGCTTCGGGCCGGTACCCGGTATGTGCGCCACAGTCCACGTGTCCGGCGAATCCTGCTCCGCAGCGCCTTGTTCGTGCCCGGTGCCGCCGCACTATGGGCACTGATCCCACTGACAGCGCACCAAACGCTGGGCATGGGATCCGCAGGCTATGGCCTGTTGCTGGGTGCAGTCGGAATCGGCGCGATAGCCGGTGCCTGGGTGCTTCCCAAGACAGCTGGACTCCTTGGCAACGACCGGACCTTGGCACTTGCCGGGGTGATGTTCGCGGCAGCCCTGCTCGCAGTGGACTACGTGCCGAACGTGGCGATCGCCTGGCTCGCGTTGCTGGTGGCTGGCGTCGCGTGGATCTGGGCGTTGTCGACTCTCAACGCCGCGCTCCAACTCGGACTGCCGACCTGGGTTCGCGCGCGGGCCGTCGCGTTCTACCTGCTCGTGTTCCAAGGCGGCATGGCTGTGGGCGCGTTCGTATGGGGCCTGATCGCCCAGTGGGCCGGCCTGACGACGGCATTGGCCGTGGCGGGCGCCCTGCTCGTCGTCGGGTCAGCCGTCTCGAAATGGCTGCCGCTTCGAGACCGCCAGGTCGATCCCACGCCCAGCGACACCTGGCCGGAACCACAGCTCGTTCTGGAACCGGCACCCCAGGACGGCCCGGTCCTGGTCATCGTGGAGTACCTGGTTCCCGAACCGAACGTCGGCGCCTTCGCGAAGGCTATGGAACGAGTGGAATCATCGCGCCGGCGTACCGGAGCCACATCCTGGAGCCTCTATCGAGATGCGGCGAGGGCCGACCGGTTGCTGGAGATCTTCACGGTCAGATCCTGGTCGGAGCACCTCGCCCAACACCACGAGCGATACACCGGGATCGACCGCGAGTTCGAGGCCGAGGCGAAGGCCTTGACCGAGCGGGAGCCAATGGCGACCCACGCGTTCATGGAGCATTCGTAGCCGGCGGTGGAGCGATCGCGCTGATGCGGCGCTGGATCCGGAATATTGAAGTTTCAACTACCGTTGGAGCCGGGTGACCGTGACTCGGCCCCGATCCGACCCCTGGAGGCTGCCGTGCCTGCTGTGACCGTAGAGAACCCGCTGGCGCTGCCCCGCATCGCCGCTGT
>NZ_JBGCCT010000034.1 GCF_041260665.1 Catenulispora sp. GP43
TGCTTCTCTCGTCGCCGGGGCGCTCAGCCCGCAACCACTGCAAACCGCCCGATCAGGGGCAACCCATCACGCCTGCGAAAACGGCGAAAGCCGAGGTCGAAGACGATGACGGCGACGGTGGTATCGGTGAAGGAAGCTCAGGAGGCCGGCTCGGTCGACGTGTCGTTGCTGACGGATGATGCCTCGGCGCTGCGGATCGGCCAAGCCGGAAGCAACCCGGTGTCAGTAATCGTGTTGGCTCCCGGCACCGGGAGCGGGTCCTGATGCTGGTCTCAGTAGCGTCGGTGAAAGGCGCACCTGGAGCGACCCGGCTGGCGATGACTCTGACAGCGCTGTGGCCGAGTGGCGCCTCGCCCACGCTCATCGAAGCCGATGCCGCCGGCGGGACGCTCGCCGGGCGGTTCGGCCTGTCGCCCTCGCCGTCGCTGACGACGCTCGCGGCGGCGGTGTACTCGTCGGTGCGGGACGTGCGGATCGGCGACCACACGCAACAGCTTCCCGGCGGCCTGCCGGTGGTGGTCGCGCCTACCGATCCTGCTGGGGTGCGGGCGGCGGTCACCGATTTGGCCGTGGCGGACGGTTTGCTGGAACGGGCGGCCGAGGATCCGGACACGGTCCTCGTATTTGATTGCGGACGCCTTGATGCGGGACAGCTCTCTCCGACGTTGGTCGTCGCCGATGAGGTGTTGCTGGTGGTGCGTCCATTGCCGGAGATGGTCGGACCGCTGAACGCGGCGATCAAGTCGTTGCAGTCGATCGGAAGCCGAGTGCGCGTGGTGTTGCGCGGGGCTGGCTACGACGCCGAGGAGATGAGCCGCACGCTCGGGGTCGAAGTGGCCGGGCGACTTCCGGAGGCACCAGAGACGGGACTGTTCGTCCGCAGCCGTCGGGCCGCCTATGCCCGCTCGGTACAGCACATCGCGCTGGGCATCACCGGCCACGCGCAGCGGAAGACGGCCGCCGGAGCGTCGGAGGCGGTGGCGTGACAGGGACGGTCGATACAGGCATGGCGACGCGGGTCGGCGAACGTGTCGCAGCGCGCCTCGTCGCTGAGTCCGAACAGGACTCATGGGACCCAGCGAACCGGCGCGCGGCCGTAGAACGACTGTGCGCGCAGGAGCTACAGGCAGAGGTAGCCGTGGCGCTGGCTTCGGGGCTGCCGTCGCCGCGGCGGGAGATTACCGAACTGGTGACCAGGTCGGTCACCGACCGCCTTCTCGGGCTCGGCGGCCTTCAGCCTTATCTGGAGATGGCCGTCGAGGACATCGACATCCTCGGCCACGACGTCGTGTATGTGAAGTACCCCGGCAAGCGCCGCGAACGTGGTGCGTGGCCGGTGGCGGCGAGCGACGCTGAGCTGATCGACCTGGTGCGGACGATCGCCGCGAGAAGCGGGATCGAGGAGCGGAGGTTCGATCGCGAATCTCCCATTCTGTCGATCGCGCTGCCGGACGGGTCGCGGATGACGGCGGTCATGGCCGTCAACAAGCGTCCCAGTGTGACCATCCGAAGACATCTCCACCGCCAAATCGACACCCATGAGCTGGTGAGGCTCGGGACGCTCGATGCGGATCTGCGAGACTTCCTGGCCGCCGCTGTCCGGGCTCGGTGCAATATTTTGGTCGCCGGTGGCGTGGGGGCCGGCAAGACTACGCTGGTCCGCGCTCTTGCGACTGAGATCGACCCCCGCGAAAAGCTGGTCACCATTGAAGATGCGTTCGAGCTCGGATTGGACGCCGAGCGGCCGCTGGTGGATGCGCTGCAGTCGCGAGAGGCCAACGCTGAAGGAAAAGGGCGGATCATCGCAGCCGACCTTGTCCGTGCCCAGCTTCGCCTCTCCGCTGACCGTGTGATCGTCGGTGAGGTCCGCGGTTCCGAGACCTTGCCGATGCTGCTGTCCATGAGCCAGGGCAACAATGGCTCCTTAAGCACTGTGCATGCGGAATCGGCCGCTGCGGCATTCGATCGTTTGATCACCTATGCGCTTCTGTCGCCGGAACATGCCCCGGCCGAGGCTGTGGCGCGGCTCGTGGCTCACGGCATCGATTTGGTGGTCCACGTCGCGGAGCTCCCGGATGGCCGTCGCGTAGTGCGGGAGGTCGCAGAGGTCACCAAGTTCGACGGCGACCAGATCCTCACCAACCGGCTGTATCAGCCGGGGCCGGACGGTCGTGGAGTGCGTGCGACACCGCCGTCGACTTCCCTGGCCGAGCGTCTGACCAGAGCAGGGTATGACCCGTTCGCCTCGCGCACGCACGAGAGGCCGAGTCGGTGAACGGCACGCAGCTGCTTGGCGGGCTCTTCGGCGCCGGGATCGCCATCGGCTTGCTCGCCATCTGCAAAGGCCTGCGGCCGGGGCCGGAAGTCACGCCCGGGGCGCCGTCCAGGTGGACGTCGCTGGCCACGCGCCTGGATCCCAGGCGGCTGACCGGACAGACGCCGCGGGTCGCGGCGTGCGCGGCGGGCGCTGCGGCCCTGGTGGCGTGGACCGGCTGGCCGACGATGGCCGTTATCGGGTTCCTGGCACTGTGGCACCTGCCGCGAATCCTCGGGCCTGACAAGGTGTCGAAGCATGCGATCGAGCTCTCGGACGCGGTGGCCACCTTCGCTGAGATGCTCCGCGACACGTTGTCGGCCGCCGCCGGATTGCAGCAGTCTGTGCTGGCCGTTGCGCCGCTGGCCCCGGAGCCGATCACAGAGCCCTGTGGGCTTCTCGCGGAGTGGATCGACGAAGGTATGCCGCTGGCGGAAGCGATTGCGCAGTGGGCCGACCAGGTCGCCGATCGGCACGCCGATGTGGTCGCGGGATGTCTGATCATCGCGTCCCGAAAGCAGTCGGGGAACACTGCGGCGGTGCTGAACGCCGTCGCGGCGTCCGCGCGAGAACAGGCGTCGATTCGGCGCCGCGCTGTCGCCTCGCAGGCAAAGCCCCGCACATCAGTCCGAGTCACGATCTGTGTCGTGCTGGCGCTGTTCGGCGTGCTGATGTTCGGCAATCCGCCATTCATGGACCCCTACGACAGCCTCCTTGGGCAGGTCGTGCTCGCCGTCGCCGCCGGCGTGTTCGGCGTGGCGCTGCGCTGGATGGACAAGATCCTGCACCCGGAGCCCGAACCACGCGTCCTCACGCACCTGGCGGCCGTCGCGGCAGCCAGGCAGGAGGTGGCGGCATGGTAGCCGTCCTGATCGGAACCGGGATCGGCGCTGGGCTGTGGCTCTTGCTGATCGGCCTGCGACCCCCCGCACCGCGAGCCGCCTCAGTGCTGGCACGCCTGTCGGCTGTGACGGCAGTCGCCAAGCCGCTTCCCACGCCGCAGGAGCCTGCCAGCTGCTGGTCAGCGCGGGCCGGCCGCCGAGCCGTCCCGCTGTTGACCCGAATTGGACTGCCCACTGCGAGAACCCGCCGCGACCTACTAATCCTCGGCCGCGGTCCGGAGGACCTGCTCGCCCAGCAGGCCGCGACCGGCACAACCGGACTGATCCTTGCACCGGTCTCCGACCTCTGGTTCAACGCCCTCGGCCTACGTATCCCCGGCACACTTCTGGTTCTCGGGGCGACAATGGCGGCCGGGGTGCTGTTCTGGACACCGGTAATGAGCACCGCTACCGCCGCGAAGATCGCCAGCGCCGAGACCCGGGCCGCCTTGGCGATGTTCCTGGAGTTGGCTGGCTCCTCCTTTGCGGCCGGGGGCGGGGTCGAACAGTCGCTCAACGATGCGGCTGCGATCGGCGACGGGCCGACGTTCACCAAGCTGCGCGCCGCCCTGGCAGAGGCGGAGCTCACGCGCACCCCGATCCCCGCAGTCTTCGGGCGACTCGCCGACGAGCTGGACTCCCCCGACCTGGCACAGCTGGCTGCGTCGCTGTCGCTGACCGGCTCTGAGGGAGCTCGTATCAAAGACGCGCTCGGGGCAAAGGCGCAGGTCTTACGCGCCCGTCAGCTCGCCGACGTTCAGGCAGCCGCCGAGGCGGCGACTGAGCGCACCGGCGTGCCAATCGGGCTGATGTTCTTCGCCTTCATGATCGCCATCGGCTTCCCGTCGGTGGTGAAAGTCCTCGCCGGGCTCAACTGACCCCGGCTTCACCCTCTCAACCAGCAAAGGAAGCACCACCCATGATCTCCCGGATGACCGACCTGACCTCACGCGCCTGGACCCTGCTCACCTGCGGCCAGCGCCCGCGGAGCCTGCGTGAACTTGTCCACGACCTGCGGACAGATGACCGCGGCAGCGTGTCCTCGGACACCATCATCATGATCGCGATCGTCGTCGTGATCGCGGTCGGAGTCGGCGCCCTGCTCACCTCAAAGATCATGGGCAAGGCCGAGAGCATCCACTTCTGATGCGGTCGCGGCTATGCCGACCGCGTGGTGACGTCGGCTCCGCCACGGTCCAGACGGTGTTCGCGATCCCGGTGATGGGGCTGCTCATTTTTGGCACGTTCGCCTTCGTGCTCTACTTCCATGCCGAGCAGATCGCACACCTGGCCGCGTCCCAAGGACTGGAGGCGGCGCGGGTCCAAGGCGGTACCCAGGCAGCCGGGCAGGCCGCGGCCGAGCACTATCTGGCCGAGTTCGACAGGAGCACCCTGCACGACGGACGGGTGACGGTGCAGCGGGGGAACCGCGAGGTCCGTATTCAAGTGAGCGGATACGCCGAGCAGATCGTGCCGTTCCTGGACCTTCCGGTGCACGTCACCGTCACGGCACCGACTGAGACGATCGGGAACGGGACGTGAGCAGAGCCTTGAGATCTCTGCGACGGGACGAGGGCTCCAGCATCGTCGAACTGGTGCTCATCGCCCCGTTGCTGTTACTGGTGATGTTGTTCGTCGTACTCGTCGGGCGGCTGGCCATGGCCGCGATTGACGTCAACACCACCGCGCACGCAGCCTCCCGCGCCGCCTCCATCGCGACAAGCCTTGATCAAGCGCGGGCCGCCGGCCAACGGACCGCCGCCACCATGCCGGCGGGCGCCGCCTGCAACCGGCGGGAGGTGAAAGTCGACACCACCGGGTTCAAACCCGGCGGGGTAGTACGAGTCACGATCTCCTGCCACATCTCGCTGGAGGACATCACCGGACTGGTACCTGGCACCCAGACTTTGACTGCCTCTTCGGTGAGTCCGATCGACCCGTTCCGGAGCACGCCGTGACCGTGCTGGCAGTGCTTCTGGTTCCAGTGCTCCTCCTCGCGTCCGGACTGGTGCTTGACGGCGGCGCGGCCCTATCTACCAAGGACCGGGTGCTGGGCGAGGCCAGCGAAGCCGCACGGGCCGGAGCCGATGCCCTGGATGTATTGGCTTACCGCCAAACCGGTCACGCAGTCCCGGATCCGGTACGCGCCAGGAACGCCGCAGAGAGATACCTCGCAGCAACCGGCGACCATTACACGGTGACGGTCTCGGCCGACTCGGTGAGTGTCAGCGTGACCGCCGACTACCGAACCCAGTTGCTGAACCTCGGTGGGTTGGACGTGATCCACGTCGCTGGACACGCGACCGCACACCCTGTCACCTCGGATGCGAGCAGATCATGAGAACCTTGACCCGCGCGGTCCGTGGGTTGCTTGCGCTGGCGCTGCTGTTCGTAGTCGTCGGCGGAGTCCCGTGGTTCCTAGCCGCATCGCTCGGCATCCCGTTCCCCCGGCCACTGCCGACGTCGCTGAGCCAGGCAGGGCCTTGGCTGGCAGTGTGGCGTATCGACCGGGTTCACTTTGTATTGGACCTGCTCGGGATCGTCGGCTGGTGCTACTGGGCGGCGTTCGTCCGACAACTCGTCGTTCAAATCCCAGGTGCACTCGCCGACGCCACCGCGATCGCACGCGACACTGCGCCGGCCGTTCGTCGTCGGCGAACTGGGCCCGCCGCGTCGCTGGTGGCAGTACTGTTGACCGCCCTGGCGTGGTCCGTAGCCACATCCCGAACCCCCGCGGCAGCCACCGCTGACTTCTCCGCCCCGGCCAAACCCTCCGTCAACATCACGGTCCCGGCCGTTCCCACCGCGCCGGCGGCGAAGACTGCAGTCGTCGTGTCGACGTACACCGTCACCGACGGCGATACGCTGTGGGATATTGCTGCGCGCCGCCTCGACGACGCCCAGCGCTGGCGCGAGATCTATGACCTCAACAGCGCCACGCTCCAGAGCGACGGACAACGGCTGTCGGACCCCAACGTGATCATTCCCGGCTGGGTCCTGACGCTGCCGGAAGACAAAGCGGTAGTTGAAGCCGCGCCCGAGGCTCCGGTCCACACGTTGCCCCAGGGCCCCGAAGCCACCTCGCTGCCGGTCACCCCGGCTGAGTCCGAAGCAGCCGCTGGCACGTCGGCCTCACTGTCTTCGTCGGCCCCAGGGGCGCGGACCACCCGCACCATCAGCGGTTCAGGCTCGAAGTCCCGCGCACGCGAGGTCGTCGCACGACCGAAGGCACATCGTGACCGGTCGTTCGTCAACCTTCCGGAGGGCGGAATGGTCGGTATCGGCCTTGCCAGCGCCCTCGCCGCAGCGATCGCCTTAGCCCGCAAGCGCCGCCGGATCCGCATGACCGCACGCTGGCCCATCCCGATGGACACAGCCCAGCCATTGATTCCCGAGCCCGTCATCGCGATCGAGCGTGCGCATCTGGCGACGTTGGCCCCGCCGGCGCTCGGCTACTTCCAAGATGGAGATCTCGATCCCGCGGATGACGACCCATATCTGTCCGGGCTCGACGTGCTAGCGCCTGGGCAGGTCGCCATGTACACACGCGAAGCGACCGTCGCCACACCAGATGCTGGCTTTCATTCAGGGCTGACAGGACCGAGCATCCCCACCTCCTATGCGGAGTTCACCGCCTCGGGATCGTTGTCATTCGGTATCGACGGCGACCGCGAGATCGGCCTGGATCTACGCGCCCATGCGGGTCTCGGCCTGACCGGGCCCGGCGCATCTAAAGCGGCTCGCGCGCTTCTGGTCGGCCTCCTGGCGAATGGTGGACCCCTCGCCAGCCTGGATCACATGCGCGTCCTTATCCCATCGTCGGACCTCACGCTGTTGTTGGATGGCGGGTTACCGGCTGTTCCCCGCGTGGACGTCACGGCCGATCTAGACGAGGCCATCGACAGGCTGGAGGCCGAATACCTGGACCGCCGCCGGGTCCTGTCCGCACTCGGAGTACCCGACGCCGCGAGCGTCCGACGCTACTACGCAGAGCAGGCGCTGGAGCCACTCGTCCTGATCGCAAGCCCCGAACTCGCCACCACCGCCCGCTTGGCGGCATTACTGGAAGTAGGTCGGACGTTCGACCTGCACGCAATCCTGCTCGGCCCGTGGGAAGCCGGGACCACGGCTGAGATCGACGAAGAAGGACACACTCGCTGCGATGACGAGTGCCTCAACGATGTGTCGGCGTTCGCGCTTTCCGGCACCGAGGCCGGAGCCCTGCTGGCTCAGCTCGATCCCACAGTCGCCACAGAAGAAGACGAAGGACCTGCGCCATCACACGAAGCGATCACGGAACCAGTCGCTGAGTCGGATTCCCAGGACGACAAGCGAACCGAAGACACCAGACCTCGCCTGGCCACCGTTCCCACGCAACACACCGAAGTCACAAGGTTCCCCCTCCTCCCACGAGTGGTCGTTAACGTCCTGGGCCCGGTCACTGTCACCGTCGACGGCCGTGAGGTCGTGCTGAACAATAAGGAAACATCGATCCTGACGTTCCTCGCCCTGCACCCGGCCGGAACCTCCCGCGACGAGATCATCGCCGCCTTATGGACGAACCCGGATGGCAGCAATAACGGCAGTCCCGAGACGTTCCGCTCCACCGTCTACCACGCCAGGACCCGCATCCGAACCGCCACCGGCGACGCGAAGAAGATGTACATCGCCAGCCGCGGCACCCGCTACCTGCTCGACCCCGCTGACATCGGCACCGACCTCGCCGTTTTCACCAAGCACCTCGACGCCGCGAACCGCGCCCGCGCCGAAGTTGATCGCAGCGCAGCGCTCGAAGCCGCCGTGGACAGCTACCGCGGCCAAGTCGCCAGCGGCATCTACGCCGACTGGCTGATCATCGACCGTGAAGCCGAGTCACGCCGCTTCAGCGACGCCTGCGCCCGCCTAGCCGATCTCACGGTCGACTCGCGCCCCGAGTTCGCCCTGCACATCCTGGAGCGCGCGGTCGCCGACGCAGACTGCAACCAGGAGCTCTACGCCAAGATCATGCAGATTCAGGCGCTCCTCGGCCGACAGGCCGAGATGTGGACGACCCTGCGGCTTCTGGAGGTGCGACTCGCCGCGCTCGACGACGAGCCAGACCACAACATGTACGAACTCGCCAACCGTCTGACGAGCCAAGGGGCTAATCGCGTCGGATAGCCGTGCGGTGCGATCGGCACACCGCCGAGCACCGCCAACGCCGCGACCTACGAACGACGGGCCTCGACGACGCCGTCGAAGCCAACGCTGCCAGATCCCGCACCGTCGAAGGCGACAGGCTCACCGATTACGCTGAGATCCTGGTCGCAACTGTCGATGCCTGCACGGTACGCAGTGCGGCAAACCGATTTCGGCAGTCGGCGGCCCGTGCTGGAACTGTGCCCACTACACCACCGACAAGCCCCGCCCCGGGGCGTCTTTCGGTCCACTGTGACAGGGTGGCAGCCTCTGCTGATTCAGAGTGCTGTGACCCTCAGATTCCCTGCGTCGGCAGGCAGGCCCTATACGACCACTGAGCGCTGACACACTCGTCACCTAATGGCGTCTCATAACGGCTGGATTGTTCTCGCCTGGGTATGCGACTGTCTCGGCATGACGTTCCTACTCAGACGCGGCTCTACGCCCCAGCAGGCGCTTAGCGCGCTAGACGAGGCGCTGACCAAGCTCTCCAACTCCGTCGGCTTCTTCCCGTCATCCCCGGCAGCTACGTATGTCACAGCGGTATCGGATGTAGAAGCTCATCTGGGTAACGCGTTCGACCGCCAATGGGTCGCCGAGACGCTGTTCACCCCCCGCTACTGGCATCTACTGGGAGTCGCGCATACCACCCTCCCAGGCCCAGAGTTCGGGCGCTTCTCGACATCGGACGAGCAAGAGCAAGACGAGTTCGAACGACGTCAGAGAGTCGAGGTCACCAGGATCGGTCCGGCCAACAACGCTGCTGACCATGAGCGCCGGCTCCAAATGGAGCGGCTGGAGCATACCCGGGAGGATGTCCAGAAGCTGGAGACGTTCGCCAACGGTGGCGGCAAGATCCTTATCATCGACACCAATACCCTCATGCACGCGTACCCGCTAGAGCAGATCCAGTGGCAGAAGAAGAACGGCATGCCCGCCCACGAGATACTGCGGGTCCTCGTGCCGCTCGCCGTCATCGACGAGCTAGACCGCAAGAAGTTCGAAGGCGGCGACACGATGCGACGGAAGGCCGCCGCAGCCATTCGAAGCCTGTACGGACACCGAAAAGGCCTCAACCCCGACGTGTCCGCAACGCTCACTACCACCGACGGCATGACACTGACGCTGGAGATCCCACGTGACGACCTCGGCCGTAGCCGCGCCGCCGCCACGGACGACGAGATCCGGGACTTCGGCGTGTTCGTCAAGGAGATCACTGGACGGCCCGTAACCGTCGTAACTCGGGACATGGGGCTACAACTCCGCTGCGAACGTGCCGGCCTAGACGTCCTGTGGCTACATGAGGACGACTGGAAGCAGCAGGAGCAGTCCGCTAGCAAGACCAAGTAGTACGGCGATACGCGAAGCCGCGCACGTTAGCGGGCGGCCTGCCGCTGAGCGTCAGTCCCCCGCGTACATGAATCCGCGATAGACGCGCTTGTTGGTGCCGTATTTGGCGTCTGCCCGGACGATGCCGCCCTGACGCTCCCGCACCAACTTGTTGAAGCGGGAAGCGAGGGTCTTGGGGTCAAGCCCTGTCTTCTCCTCAATCTCCCGCACCGAATACGGCGTCCCCGGGTTGTCTCTGAGGAAACGCAGACCCGCTTCCACCTTGTCGTTCATAATGCCACCCCTCCAGTCGCCGACACCTGTCGACCCATTCTGGCTCTTGTCTTCGGCGGGCTCTAGGTGCGTGGGGAGAGGGCGCCTAGGCGTGTCTTCAGCGCCCCGCTGGCCAATCCTCAGAGACCTCGCGCGCAGGTGTTGGCACGTGCGGTCGGCGGTCGCGGCGTGCATCAGGCCAGTGCGGTCCGGCGAAGGGCAGTGCCCCGGGCATCGGCGACGCGGTCTTCATGCTCGCCGACTATCGGTCTTCATCAAAGTTCTTCGCCGACTGGCGCCGCCATGTTTGGGACTGTGAGCACCGCGCCGGCGGCGGCGCCATGGCCCGCCGGGAGATCAAACGCCGCCGATACGGTCTTCCCGCCTGTCCGCTCGCGTCGAACTTCGACCGCGTCGGCGAGTGCGGCGACGATGCACAGCCCACGTCCGGCTTCGTCTTCGTCCGAAGGTTCGCGAGCTTTGGGTAGCTGGGGAACAGCGTCGAAGACCTCCACATACAACCTGCGAGGAAGCAGGCGCAGGGTGAGCCGTACGATGCGAACACGCTCTGCGCCGTCATGCCAAGCAGCAGCGACGGCGTTCGTCACCAGCTCGGAGACCACCTGGCAGACGGCCCACTCGACATCGGGCAGGTTCCACCGCTGAAGCATTTCCGCAGCGTGCCGTCGCGCCCAGCGCGGTGAAGCGGGCAGCAGTGAGAGCGTGAGAGAGCTTGTCTCCTCGCGGCATACAGTCGCACGCTGCTCGGCCTGGGCCAGGCTGACTGGGACTATCGGAGCGAGTCGGTTCGGCATGGATCAGTTCCTTCCTCGCAACCGCATCGGAAGCGCGGGCCTTCGGGTCGGATGTACTCAGGCTTCGCGGGTGGCCGGAGCCAGTGCGGAGGCGTGATGGATACGGTGCGGCTTCTCGTTTGCCAACTCGGCGGCGGCTGTTGCCCGGGGATGGGTGACGAAAGCGCCGAACTTAGCGGCTCGGGCGTCGGTCGGCTGCGGCTTGGCCAGCGTGGTGGTCGTCATCGGAAATCCCTTCTGTACAAAGCGTCAGGCAGTGTGCGCGGCCCGGCCTGTGCGGTGCGAATGCGGTTGACCGGGCCGCGCATAACCATGGACGCTCGGTTCCCCATGAAGTTCAAGGCCTTGATGACGTAGAAGCCCTTCATCGACCGGATCGGGTGAATCCGAGGATCTGTGAGCGGGTTCCGTAGCCGGGGTAGTGCGCAGCCGTATTCGTTGGCGATAGCCGCCGTGAACAGGTCCGAGGCGCCCATACCAAGGCGGGTCCTGACCCCCTCACCTCGTGGCACCGGGTACTTCGTTATGAAGACCTACCGGGGCCACGCCGCTCGAGCGTCGGCCACAGGGCGACGGAGTACTCCAGCTTCTGGGCCCAAACGATCAGCGCGATCGGCCGCATAGGCACACGGGCCAGCTCCCAGCGCGAGACCGAGTCCTTGCTGACGCCAACAACCTCACCGAGTTTCTCTTGAGTCAGTCCCAAGGCCACGCGACGATTTTTCAACGGCGTAGCAAGCCGGCGCCGCTCGTAGACAACCCACGATTCGCCGGGACGCTGGCGGATCGGCCTGTTGAGCAGCTCGCCGGCTCGGCCGACGATTACCAGACGTCGGTGGAGCTTGAGAGACCACAGAATCAAGTGGTCCATGGTCGGCTCGATGCCCCCGGTCTCCCACTCGGAGATCGCTCGGCCTCTGACCGGCAGGCCGGACGACAGCGCCGTCTGAGAGAGCCCGGAGTCCAAACGCGCGGATCGTAAAGCGCCCATGATCTGTGCGAGGGTGCGTTCCGTCGCATAGTCGACTCGCAGCGTCATCGGCGGTTCCGACCTGGTTCTGCGGTAGCTGTACGCGGCTTACGCCACCGTTGATGAGGAGTAGATCCGATCCACTCGGGCACCTTCTCGCTGGTTTTTGGCATGGCGAATCTCCGGCTCCTAGCTGGTGAAATGGTTTAAGGGAGGCGTTCGTTGGCGCTCAGGCGCCGCGGGCACCGAGTAATTGGTGCAGACGGTCTTCGGCCGCAGCCACGCTGGCCAGCATCTTGTTCTCCAGGTCGGGGGTCATCACGGCCAGACCGAACCCGGCGTTGATGATGACGGAGCGCAGTTCCTTCTGTGCCTGGTCCCCAAATGCCGCGCACGCGGCTCGTGCTGCATAGGCGTCGGTACGAGCAGTTTCCAGAACGGCCTTTCGGAGTCGACCGTGGAGTTTCGGTGTCCGTCCGGCAGCGTCTGCGAGCGCGAGCGCTGTGAGAGCCAGTCGGGTTCTGAAAACAGCAGTAGGCGGCTCGTCGAGCTCGATGAGGGTCAGCGCCTCACCAAGGGCGACGTTGATGTGGTCAGAGTCTCTGCTGCCCTCCAGGTCACAGAACGTCCCTAGGACTGCGGCGACGGCCTTTTCCGGGGCATCAATGATCTGGCTGTCCTCGACCACGGTGCGAGCTTCTGTGGGTAGTCCACGTTCCAGGAGCGCCAGGACCGTCGCCTGACGGCCGTCCCACAGCCGCTGTCCGACGCCCCTGTATTTGGCCGCTGATGCTGCAACCTGCGCCCACGGGACGCAACGTGAGAGCGCATGTGTGCCGTCGGTCAACAGTGCCGCCCAAAGCTCTGCGGTGACCTTGCGATGCCCTTCACGGCTGCGGATGATCGCGGCTACGTTGACCCTCCATCCGCGGACTTCAGCCGTGGAGCACCGCTGTGCGGCTTCGTAGAGGCACACAAGGACGTCGTAGGCTTGCCGGCCGTCGCCGCCGCGAGTCATGAGTCTGGCTATGTTCACCAGCGGCTGCGTTGCCATGACCGCGGTGAGCGGGTTGTCGAGATGTTCTGCCTCGGCAAAGAACTGGTAGTGCCTGCGGCACATATCCCAGGCCATGTCGTGCAGCCCCACATCGGAGGCGATCAGTGAGGCGAGGTTGATGACCGAGCTGGCGCGAGCCACATGTTCGTGGTGGCTCGCGCCCTCAGCGACTTCTGGCTCGGCGAGTAATGCGATGCGTTTGTCCAGCGGCAGCCCGAGAGGCCGTGGCCGGCACACCAGGGGGAACCGGCTTGCTATCGCAGGGTTCATCGGTGCTTCCTAGGGCCAGTCCACCGCGATACGCGTGGCGGGCTTGTCGATGACGAATCGTGCACCTGTGGTGGCGAACTGCTCGCGGGCTGCGCCAGTGGCCATTCGGAAGGTCGGGGCAGGAGCGCTGTTGCCGCCGTGGCGGTCCCAGCCACGGATCGAGTCGACGACCTGGTCAGTAAGGGGTCCGGCATCCGGGCCGTGCCCGATGACACCGATCTCCCAGAAGACTCCACCGTCGTCGGTGCCTTCGTGAAGGGTCAGGTAGGCCAGGGAGTCCTTCTCCAGCGCGGCCATGGAACCCCAGGAAAAGTGCGGGGTGAACCCCGGGCGGCGGCCGGGCATCCGGGACAGGCCGTTGGTCAGCTCGCATGCCAGCCATAGATACAGCCACTCCCACGCGAAGCCCGGCCGGATCTTCACAGCAGTGTCGGCCTTGCGAGCTGGTTGATCCAGGACGGCGCGGAGCGCGTTGAGATCGATGTCCTGCTCGGGGAACGTCTCGATCCGAACGTCGCCGGGGCCCTCGAGCGGCGTCATGTCCTGCTCATCGTCCATCGCGCCCTTGCGCAGCGGGACGAACGTTGCCATCTCTGAAGACACCGACTTCCAGACATCGCCGTCGCGTTCCAGCGCGAACGAACGCGAGACACTGCCGCGGATCCGCATCGGGATCACGATGCGTCCATCAGCGGCCAGCTGGTCGAGAACCGTTGTCGGCAAGTCGGCGGTGCCCACGGTGAATTGGATGCGGTCGAACGGTGCCTGCTCCGGGAGGCCGGCCGCCCCGTCGGCAAGCAAGACGGTCACGTTTGACACGCCGGCTGCGGCAAGGTGATCTCGGGCACCGTCGACCAAGTCCTCGTCGACATCCACGGTCCACACATGGCCAGCCTCGCCCACGAGATATCCCAGCAGGGCAGCGTTGTACCCGGTGGCCGCGCCAGCCTCGAAGACCTTCTGGCCGGGGCGGGCGTCCAATTGTTCAAGTTGGGTGGCGACGATCGTCGGCTGGGAGATACACGAGAGCATCACACCGGCGTCGTCCTTCTTCACCGACACCGCGTCGTCCTTGTACGCCTGCTCGGGACTGACGTCGGGAATGAAGACCTGGCGCTCGACACTGCGGAAAGCGTCGATGATGGCTGGGGTTCGCAGCCACTGGGAATCGGTGAGGCTGTTCACCAGGGCTTCGCGCAGCTCAGCGGGGTCAGCGGTGGGGGTGGCGGTAGCAGTGGTCTCCATCTGCCCGACACTAGGCGCGCCGGGGACAAACCGGCGGGTAGACACCGGTTGCCCGTCCGCGAAGATGACGTCCTGGGCCAGCCACGCGGCAGCGGCCTGCTCGGTGACGCCGATCTCGCCTCGGTTGAGTGTGAAGATCAGATGGTGGGCCAGGACGGCACGCAGTCCTCGGGTCAGCAGGCCGTCGCTGTTCAGCCGGGCAAGACGCCGACCGGCGGTTTCGAACGCGGTGACTCGATCGGCCCAGCCCTGGTCGGCGTCCTCGATCTTTGCCGCGTCGGTGTTCATCAGGCGTCTCATCGCAGCGACCGCAGCGATTCGCCGCTGCCCGCTGGGCAGTTGCGACAGTTCCGGCTGTGGGCGTTCTGCCGCGAGCTTCGCCCAGACGTCGCCGACCTCGAAGCGGTCCAAGCCGGCCGCTCGGAGCATGCTGGAGATCAACAAAACGCAGCGTTCCCGAGATACAGCACGTCTGGTGTCTGCGAGCGCTGCGGGGCTATCGGCGCAGAAGAGATCGTGCGCGACGTCCATTCCCTCCAGGCCGCCGAATGCGACGAACTCCGGCTCGTAGATGCTCGAGAGCCATCCAGATGCGAACCCATCGGCGACGAGTTTGTCCAGCAGCTGGTCGATGGGCTTTTCGGTACGCAGCCGGAGCTTGCCCAGCTTGCGCATGAACCAGAACCGCTGGTCGGCCAGTTCCTGCAGCAGCACGGCAGCGGCCTCCGGGGGCACGCCGTTGCGACCCGGGAAGGACACGACGGCCTGATGCCATCCGGTCTCAATCGTGCTGGCAAGGTCTTCGTCTTCGGGGACCATACAGGGCCCTCTTTCTTGGTCGTGGTTCACGGGTGGGTCAGTTGATCAGCAGTGCCCGGGTCCAACCCGTCATGTCTGTTCCTGCCAGGGCCAGCTCGGCGCCAGCGCGACCGTCCAGAAAGCCGGGCTTGGTCAGCGCATCCAGCCCGGCAGACGTCTTCGCCTCCAAGTAGGCGGTGAAGCGGGCGAATCGGTCTGGCTCTGCTGAGTCGACGGCGATCGCACGAGTGACGGCAAGTTGTCCAGCCCAGCCGTGACACAGCCCGGCATCGATGGTGAGGCGGTTGATCATTGAGTGATCGGAGAGGGTGACGACGGCTGAGACTTCGGCGGCCTTGCGTCTGCCGTTGTCACCCAGGGCTATGGCGGCCAGCTGACGGGCGCGGACGATACCGAGAGCGCCGTAACACCAGGACGGACGTGACGGTGCAGCGGGCCGATGCTCTTCGAGCTGGTCGCGGGTCAACCAGTAGAACCCGCCGTGCTGCTCCAGCCAGTCGAAGCAGAGACCGATCGCCTCTATCTGGCCTTCCACAACGATGCCGGCTCGGGCCGCCAGTGACATAAGCGCCAGCGGCCCGGCGATGCCGTGCGCGACGCCGTTGTTTCCGTGACCACCGGCTAGCGCCTTGTCGTCCGGTCCTGTGTCGCACCACCAGCCCGGCAGCTGCCGCCCGTCGGTGTGCTGCACCGGCTGTGCGAGTTCAACCAAGTACGCCAGAACGGCGTTGAGAAGCCGGCCACCGGTATCGCGAGCCAGGAGCAGCGCCCCTAGCCCGGTCAACCCTCGGATCAGGTCGAACTCGGCTAGCGCTGGCCGCGCACCAGACTCGCGACGCTCGCGCGCAGCGACGAGGCGGTGCCTCACGACGTGATCGGTGGCCTCGGTGACGTCGGTCAGGGGCCGGCCGGCACAACGCAGCACGAACTCCAGCGCCGGTGCCCCATGAAACAGGGACGCGTTGCCGCCGGTACTCACCCCGCCTGCGATTGCCGCCTTCAGACAGGCCCTCGTGGCGACGATGTCGCCGCGCTGGGCGTGAAGCAGCGCGATCCCCAACTCGCCCTCGGCGAGAGCCTGATGCTGAGGCTTCATGGACGGGCCCCCATTGTCACGACGATGGTGTGTGCCCGGTCGCCGATCCAGCCATCGGCGTCCGCAGGCGGCGCGTCCAGCAGCGTCGCGGTGGTGTTGTTCGTCAGCTGTGTGCGCAGCACGTCCAGGTGCAAGTCGTGCTCGAGATCAAGGGGGAGGTGTTGGTCGTCGACCGACAACACAACGCGCGACGGCATCCGGAACCTGTTGCGCAATCCGTGCAGCGCGTCCGCCCATTGGTTAAGCGACGCACTGCGTCCGGGCAGATCTTTGGCCCGAAGACGCCAGCGAGCCGGGATAAGTATGGTGCGGCGGTGGTGAAGCGCCGGAGTGAACGGCAGCACCAGCGCAGCGCCCCAATCGAACCCCGTCACCTGTGGACACGCGGCCCGCGAAATCTCAGCAAGGAACCGCGCCAGCGGCGGGGTGTGGTTGTTCCACACGAAGTTGATCGCAGTTGGGGCGAGCAGTTCGATGCGCTGCCCGGTGGCAGCCACAGCAAGAAAGAGTCGGTCACCATCCAAGCCGACGGCCAGATCCTCGGGATACAGCACGTTATTGTCAGGCGCTCGGAACTCTCCGACGCTAACCACGGTCGGCAGGACTTGCGGGGCACGGGTGAGCAGGTCGGCGTGATTCCGGCTGGGATGGAACGACAACTGCGCCGTCAAGACTCCCGGCTCGACGGTGGGCAAGCTCCGATAGGCCTCGCCGGGAAGGTCGGCAAACAGGTGCCAGAACCTTCCGGCCATCGAGCCACCAGCGCGGGAGACGGTATGGACGCGCAGCCGAAAGTTCCCGCGGTCCAATTCCTCGGGCGAGGACGCCTGAACCTGGGTGCACACCTCAAGATGCGGAGCTTGATGACCAGGTGGTGGCCCGGCCACGGCCTCAATGTCCTCGATCATCGCCCCTGTCAAGGTGACGGTGCGGCTCCCCTCCAAGGCGGCCGCGCCAGCCAACTCCAGCAGCACACGATCGCGTTTGGACATCGACCTCGGCGGCAGTGACAACGTCCCGAACCCGTCCGGGAATCCCAGACCCTGATCCGGATGCGTCAGCAGCGGCACCGGGACCAGCACGTTTCTGCCGTACCGTTCGGAGAACTGCTCGGCATACCGGTTCCACGCCGGTGTTCCTGCCGGGTTGAAGGCAAGCCGTGCCAGCAGCGTCGCCGCGGTCTCCATCTCCACCCCGACCGCGTCGGGCAGCCGTACGTCGGCGTCCAACAGCACGTCGATGGCCGAAGCCACACCGAGCTCCGCGGTGCTCTGCTTCCCTTTCAGCAGTCCGTCGGCCGGATCGACGACGGTCGCCGGCACACGCAGCGCCGAGCGGAGCAGCCCTACCCGCAGCAGTTCGGTCAGTGCAGCTGCCCGCCGGCCTTCTTCGACGTCTGGGAACTCGGCGCCGAGCTTGCCCAGCAGTTCGCCGTACGCGATCGCGGACTTGGCCGTTCGAAGTACCAGTAGGACTACAGGTGTGAGCGCGAGTGAGTGTTCATCTGGGCCCTGTGCGGGAATATGGACGCGGTCGCCGCGCACAGTCGCGAGGTTGTTAACGCAGACCTCGACGTCGTGCATGACCGCCGGGTTCGTCTCCAGCTCGCAGATCGCCTGCGCCAGCGAGACTGGGTCAGCGCGCAGAGTCTGCAGGTGCCGTTTACCGAACCGCACGGACGTTGTGTCCCCGAAGCTGACCGGCGCGACCCCGGCGAACAATCCGAAGGGAGTCGGCCGCCCCGTGTGCCTGATCGCGTACTTGCCGACCGCTAGCGCCGCGCGGCGGGCCCGGCGCGCATCGGACAGTCTTCCGCTGAGCAAGGCTTCGACCTGCCTCGCAAGATCCGGGGAAGCTGCGCACACGGCCCTTGTGAAGTCGCCCTCGACCCAGACCGCGTCGAGCCACGAGCGCCATGCCTCGACCTCGCTGCTCTGCCCCGGCCATGGTGGGAGCACTGGCGCGGCCGTGTTCACAACGGCGCGCAGCAATCCGCTATCGGAGCGCTGGTAGAGCCTTTGCCGCGAGCGTGCCATCCCTACTCCCGTTCTGGTGTCGGGCGCGGGCCCGTAGCCCGATGCCACGGGCCCGCGCAGTGAGTTAGCGGACTACGAAGTGGTGCAGGCGCTGCCGCAGGAACTGCCGCAGTTGTCGCCGGTGCTGCACATCAGCAGCGTTTCCGACGCCGGGGTGTTCTCGATGAACGTGATGTCCAAGTCGAACGGGTCGGGGACGATGTCGCTCGGCGTGGGTGCCTTCTCGACGTCGTCGACGGTCTGGGTACTCAACGCTCCTTCTCCTCTCTGTTGCCGCTTGCCCCGGAACCGTTTTTCCGAGGACGACTCATGAATCAGTGGGACGTGGAGACTGTGTTGCGCCGGAGGGGTGGGCGATGGCCTGCTCGACCGTCTCGAATACGTCGAAGATCTTCAGCACACCCATGTGGTGCAGCAGGTCCGACGTCCAGGGCGACAGGGCCGCAAGCCTGAACCGGTTGTCCTCCTTGCCCGCCCGTTTCAATCCAAAGATCAGCAGCCCCACGCCGGTGGAGTCGATGAAGGACAGGCCGGCCAAGTCGAGGACGACCACTGTGGACGGCGTTGACGCCAGATGAAGCAGTGGTGTGCGCAGCAGCGACGCTGTGTAGTAGTCCAGGTCTCCGACGACGGTGAGTACTGTGACCCCGTCTGCGCTCGTCCATGGCAGTACGGAGAGCGGGGCGACCGGGGCCTTTGGCTTCTTCACCACGAGCCCCTCCCAGCCACGGGGGCGGCTTCGACAGGCCCTGATCGCGTGCCGTCCGACTGAGCACCGTCCAAGGACTCGCGCTGGGCTAGTGTCGAAGCGTGACGGAAGACCTGACGCACCCGACGCAGTGGGTCGTGATCGAGCAGCCGATACACACCTCGCGGCATACCAAACTGGCGATCGCGCAGGTCACCTTGCCGGATGGAGTGAAGTTCGAGCAGCCGGTGTTGCGTGTCACCCCGGCGGCGATGTGCGTCGTGGTTGACGAAGACAGCAAGGTCCTGATGATGCGTCGCCACCGGTTTGTCATGGACCGGTGGATGTGGGAGCTGCCCGGCGGCTATCTGGATGACCCGAACGAGGATCCGGCCAGGTGCGCGGCTCGGGAAGCCGAAGAGGAGACAGGCTGGCGTCCGGCCACGGTCGAGCATCTGGTCAGCTACCAGTCGATGTCCGGCACAGCCGATGCGCCGCAGCACGTCTTCCTCGGACGTGGTGCCGTCTATGTGGGCCATGAGATCACCGTCGATATCAACGAGGCCGAACGGGTCGCGTGGATTCCGCTCTCGGATGCAGTCGCGTTCATTGCGCAGAACTCCCTCGGGTCCGCCTCGGTGATCGGTCTACTGGCAGCGCGAGAACGGTTGGGGCTGCGTTGATCGACGCGGCGGCAGCTTGCACAAGGCTCCGGACTGCTGGCGCCGACTCATAGGGTTTGAGGGTCTGGACCAGTGCGGCGAGGTCTGCTCGGGTCCGAGCGGAGTGCATGATGCGTCCGGCGTTCAACGCCATCGATCCGATGTGGCAGGCTTGCTCGATCTCGCCGAGGGTGGCGTAGGAGTGGGCGAGCAGCGTCAGGTTAAACGCCCTACCCCGCGCGTATCCGCCGCGCATCTGCAGCGCGTACGTCGCCGCCGCGGCGGCGGACCGAGCGTCGCCGGCATCCAACAAGGCTCTGCCGGCCTTGGCCGCCAGGTAGCGGGTGTCGAAGTACCGCAGCCACCCAGGACTATCGGCAAGGTCTGCCTGGTCTATGGCCTGCTCGGCTTTGAGTAGGGCTGAGGCGCAGGCTGCAGAGTCGTCGGAGAGGGCATGCCCGTGGGCTTCCAGCACCAGTGACTCGGAAATCAGCGTCGGAAGGCCTGCCTCGGCGGCGGATCGGCATGCCGTGCGAGCCAGGTCTACGGCCTCGGTCAGGTGACCGAGACGGGCGGTCACGCACGACATAGCGTTGAGGACCTCCGCACCCAGCCTTGTGTCCCCTGCCTCCTGAGCCAGCCGGAGCGCCTGAATCAGGTAGCGCTGGGCGAGTGAATACTGCGCCGTGTCGAAGGACATCCATCCCACGAGCAGCATCACCTCGGCAGATGCGGAGAAGAGCACTCGTCCGGCAGCCTCGCGCCATCGTGCGCCCTTTAGGAGGGGCATCACCTCGGAATGCAGGTAGTGAACAACGGTGGAGCGGGCGTATCCGCCTCCGAACTTGTTGTCCAGGTCCCGGAAGGTTCGGGCGACCTTACGTATGGCCTCGGCTTCGCCGATTCCGACGAGGCTGAGAGGTTCGCCAACGGGCGGCGCGGTGATCCACCGCAGAGCTGGCGTCGTGAAGGCCGACGGGAGGAACGCCGCAGCCGTCAGGAACCGTTGACCACGAAGGTCACTGCCGGTCAGTTCGGCGATCGCCGCCAACGAGTCCTCGAGGCCCTGCTCGAATACCAAACCTGCGTCGGTGCGTACCACTGCGTCGCCCATGCCCAGGTCAGAGGGTGCGATGCTCCGGCCGGTGGCTTCCGACAGCACCACAGTCAGCAGCTCAACGGTCCGGGGACGCGGGTGTTCTCCTCGAAGCCACCTCGCCACCGACGTATGATCGAACGACGTCTTCAGAAGGCCTACCGATGCCGCCACGTCGTTGAGCCGACGTGCGACCTCAGCAGCGGAAAGACCGGAATCGTCGATCACTGCGGCAAACACGGTGTTCCGTTGTTTCATTCGGCTCATATCCTGTCTCTCCTTTCTTCGTATGTGGTGAAGTCGGCGCCCGTCACTTGCAGCGCCTTGCTGACCGTAGAGCGATCTGATGCGCTCAGTTACATGGCTCGACGTTTCGCACCCCCTCTTCACACAGGGGTGACTTCTTCGAAGTGGGTCATCCCGGTCACTCGGCAGACGACGCAACACGGGTTCCAGCTCATCGTCGCTGTTCGGGCGATTACGTGGGTTTCCATGACCGTGGCCAGAACTGTCATCATTTCTGTGCTCATCTCAGTAGGCTGAGCACGTGGGATTCGGCGACCTGATCCGGCAGCGGCGTGAAGCGCTCGGATGGAGCCAAGATGATCTCGCCGACCGAATGATGCAGATAGCCGGCCGCTACACGCTCACTCGCCAGCACGTTTGGCGCTGGGAGAAGAAGGGCGTCGACCCCAAGTTCTGGCTTCCGACGCTGGCCAAGGCGTTGAATCTGGACCCCGACCAGCTACGCTCAGCGTCAGCGAACGGCGGCGCCGAGCTCGACGGCCCGCCGAACGAATCGGTGCATCTGTACGCGGCACGTGAACTGATCACACGGGCCCAGTGGAACGGGATCATCACTGAGGCCCGTGAGGTGATCCTGCTGTACGGCATGGCTGAATACCGCTACGCGTTCGACGCCGCGGTCCCAGGCGTCCTCTCCGCGGCTACGGCGGCCGGATGCGAGGTCAGGGTCCTGCTGCTGGATCCTGGGCTGCCGGACATTGCACAAATCGACCAGGCTGAGGGAAATCCTGCAGGCACGCTTTCCAGTCGGATCCGGGCAGCTCTGGGACGCTTCCAAGAAATCGCAGAGTCCTGCGGGCCTAGGATGCAGGTGCGTACGCATCACACAGCCCCTAGCGTGAGCATTGTCCGCGGCGACGACAGGATGTTCGTCACGCCCTACGTACGCCACCTGATCGGCCGCAGTTCCCCAACCCATGAACTGCGGCGAGCCGTCGACGGCGGTGCCTTCGACCGGTACGCCGAACACGTCGACAACGTATGGACTACAGCGAAGGAGCACGGCTCGTGACGACACCACTCCCGGCACGGAACTCAAGGCTGGTCAGCATGCAGGACAGTGAGCTTCTGCAGACCGAGGTGATCGTCGCCAAGCCCAAGAAGTTCGTCCGCGAGGACGTTCGGATGCCAGACGGCGTGGAGATCGACTGGTACTACATGGACACCCCCGCCTCGGTGATGGTCGTAGCCGTCACCGAGGACGGGAAGCTGGTCATGGTTGAGCAGTACCGTCACAACCTCAAGCGCCACGCCATCGAGCTGCCCGCCGGCGCTGTGTCGGACGGGGAGGATCCTGAGACCGCCGCGCTACGGGAGCTGGACGAGGAGACCGGTTACCGTCCGGCTGACGGAGTGCAGCTGCTTCGCCTCGGCAGCTACTACTCGTTGCCATCCGAGACCAACAAGATCACCCACGTGTACCTTGCAGCGCCGGTGGTGAAGGCCGGCGAGCCAGTCCTGGACAACTTGATCGAGCAGTACTTCGACATGAGCGTGCAGGTCATCCCAACGGCCGAGGCGTTCGGACGCCTGGGCCGGGACATCGATGGGATGGAGACCGTCGGCGCGCTACTGCTGGCTCGCCCCCATCTCGAATCGGCCTGACTCCGCCCGTGCCGAGCCCTCCTTCTTGAGGGCCCGCGCCCCGTTACCGCTGTAGATCTATGCAGAGTTCGCACTTCATAGAGGATTCGCAGCGAGCCATCGTTGGATGACTTCCCTATCGCGCTCTACTGTGCGGGGGTTAGTGATCTTTCGTTCGAGGAACTGGCGGTACGCATCGATTCGATGTGGATTGCGCACGAGTAGGCAACCGATCTCCGACTCCCACGTCGTGCCACGCAACACCACTGTGCCGTCGAGTGAGCTCATGACGAATGCGGGGTGGCCCGCCACGATGCCAAGGATCCCGGTTGCGGCTCCGGCGCCCATGATGTCCCACGGCTCTGCCAATGAAACCCGAGCCCACCACTGGTTCGGTTCTGCACCCTCAGCACGTGTGACGGATACAAGGAACTCTGAGCCGATCCCTTTGAACAGCCCCCCTTCAACCGCGAGGCGGAACCAGCCAGCGTTCGCGTTCGCGATAAGTGCAGGGTCATCTACGTCCACGCCCGCCCCGGCCCATCCGTCTCCTTCTCGATAAGACGTGGCAGTGGCAGCAAGCCCCGGCGGCAGCAGTGGCGCTTCTCCGTCGACGGTTTCGATGTATACCAGGCCGGCGGAGGCCAGTTTGGCCGTCAGCTGTGCGTCTTCCACTCTGTGCTCCACGTTTGGTCCATAGCGGGCTGTCTTGCACGCCGGCTGGTCATGGTCGCCGCGCCCACGGGTAGGGGATGATTTGATTGTAATTGTGTCCACCGTCCGCCTTGCGTCCGACGTAAGCGATCTCGCCGGTGTTCTGGTCGACCAGGATGCGCACTTGGCTTGTGTAGTCACCGTCGGGGGAGAAGATCTGCGTGCCCTTCCATCGAAGAGTGCCCCGGATGCCGCCGCGGGCCTCGTAGAGGTCTGGACTACCGTTCGGCTTCAACCGGATGGGGTAGTTCGGGTCGCTTACGACGTCGTTCACCAGATCATGGATGTCGTTCGGAGTTTCGAAGTACGCCTTGGTGTCCGCGTTTCCCGCAACACGTGCGTTGATCTCGGCATCAGAATAGTTCTCGTCTGGTACCCACTCGCTGGTCGGCTTGCCCTCGCCCGGGTAGCCAGACAGGCCCAGCGGGTCAATCCATGTGAGGGGATTGGGGACGTACGCGTAGTTGTTCGGCGCCGGAGCGAGGCCCAAAGGATCCGGGGTGAGATAAGCCGCAAGCGTCGGGTCGTAGTAGCGGTGGTAGTTGTAGTGAAGCCCGTTCTCGTCGTCACGATATTGGCCAGGGAACCGCAGTGGGCAATCAATTCCGGACTGCGCTGACACGTCTATCTGTTGTCCAAAAAGGCTCGTCGTCATGTACCAGACGACTCGTCCCTCAGCGTCGATCACCTCCGAAGGGGCTCCCGACAGGTCCGAGACGATGGCGTAGAACGCCTCATCGATTTCTGCTTGCGGTCGACTGGCGGACCAGCTGCGTCGGCTTTGCGCTATGGGCTGCCACGAGCCGGGTTCATAGTCGAAAACCAAGGCCTCTGCGGTCTCGTCGGCGTGGTATGAGACCTGTTCGACCAGCTGGGCTCCCTGCCAGGAGAAGACTATTCGCTTACCGGAGCTTCCGTCGGGGTTGACTTGGTACTTGCCGGAGCGGCGCCCTGAGGGGTCGTACGTGTATCGCCATATGCTGCCGTCGGGGAGGGCGACCTCGACGAGGCGGTCGTCTGCGTTCCAGACGAAACGGGTCTCGATTCGCTGGCCGGAAAGCCCTCGGCGCAGCGATCGGACTATGCGGCCGAAGCCGTCGTAGTCGTAGTGGGTGCGGCCAGCCGTCCGGACTGCGGCGTTTTCTGTCCGGCGCGAACCCGAAGAATCGGGTGACCAGGAGGTGACGGCATCGGTGACGTTGCCGAAAGCGTCATATGTGTAGTCCTCGCGCCATGACGCTGCGCTGACGTTGCGTATTCTTCCCGAGGCGTCGGTCAGCAGGTGCCGTGTACCACGAAGGCTGTCGTCGATCTTGGTCGGCGCGCCGTCAGACTGATAGGTGTAAGACCGCTGTATCAGCGCTGTGGGTTGACTCGCCGAATCACCCGCACTCGGAGCATCGGCTGCCAATACATTCTGTTCGATGAGCCGGCCGACTTGGTCGTACCGCTGCTCCAGGCGGATGTCCTCATTGAACACCCGGCTGATTTCCCGCCTGGCGACGTCACGTCGGAACTCGAGGCGGCCGGCGCTCGTTCGCAGCTCGGCCGCGAATCCGGCAGCGTCATACGACCAGTGTGTCTCTGATCCGTTCGGCGTCCGTCTGCCAACAAGGTTCCCGGCTTCGTCCAAGGCGTATTCGATGGTGCGGCCGTCGACTGTTTCGGCGATGGTTCGTCCCGCGCCGTCTCGCTGGTAGGACAGCGAACTGGACGGCGAGGTGGAGGAAGCAAGCCGCCCCATGGGGTCGAGTTCATAGCGGTATTCGCCGTCATCGGTTATTCGGCGCACGACCCGGCCCATAGCGTCACGAGAGAGTTCAGTGCGACGCCCGGCTGCGGTGATGCCGACGAGTTGGCCAGTCAAGTCCAGGTCGTAGTGTCGCGTGCGACCTGAGAAGTCGCTCTCCGACTCCAGGCGAGAGGCGGCATCGTACGCATACGTCCAACTCGCGCCAGACCCGTTGGTCACAGTCCTCAGGCACAACTCTGAGTCGTATCCGAAAGTGAATCGGCCCCCATCTGCCTCAACCCGCTCGGTGACCATGCCGAAAGCGCCGTATGTCCACGAGGTAGTGGCCCCTGAAGGCGTTACGCAACTGGTCGGGTTTCCCTCGGCGTCGTAGGTCCATTCGGTGCGTGTGCCGTCTGGAGCGCTCTGCCACAGCTTCAAGCCCTCGACATTCCATGCTGTTCGGTTCACAGCTCCGGAGGGGTCGACGGTTTCGATGATCCGGCCCAACGGGTCACGGATCGCCTGTGCGGCCGCCAGCCGCATCGGTCACGGCGACAGGAAGACCGGCGGGATTGGTCTCGACGCTGGAGACGTTACCCAGCGGGTCGATGGCGCGACAAACGGCTCCGCTGTCGGTGTGTACGTATCGGGTTACGGCGCCTGTCGGATCGATAGCGGCGGTCTGATTGCCTCGATCGTCGTACTCGAGTCGCCAGACGGCGCCGTCCGGCAGTCGTTCCAGGACCGGCTGACCGAAGTTGTTGTACTCGATCTCGATAGTTGTGCCGTCTGGCCTCGTGACGCACGTTGCGTTGCCACGTTCATCCAACGTGAGTCGCGTCGTACGACCGAGCGCGTCGGTGCGGGCAATCAACCGATCATGAGCGTCCCATTCCTGATGAGTGGTGCTGCCCAGTGGATCGACGGTCCTCGTGATCTTGCCGTGGTCGTTGTAGTGGTACGTAGTTGTGGACCCGAGCGAGTTCGTGACGGATGTGGAGCGGCCGTCTGCGGCATAGGAGAACGACGCAGACATGAAGCCGCCGTCTCCGATGCCGCGGGTAACCCGCCCGCGCAAGTCGTACTCGTAGGCGTAGCGGTACCCCACTCGGTTCGTCCAGGCCGTGATCCGGCCACGATCGTCGTACTCGTAGCGGTATGGCTGGCCCGACGAGTCGATGACGGCGACCAGCCGTCCGTGATCATCATATTCGTACTTCTTGATGGATATCTCGTGCGTGGTGTCCCTGCCTGCCTCAAGCAGCCGGACCGCTGTAACCCGAATTCCGCGCATGGTCGGCGTCGTCTCTATGGCCAGCCGATAACCTGCGTGCTCAAGCCCCGTCGGCGTTCCCTGGTCATCCCGCAGGACATCGATGCGGTTTCCGTTGCGATCTGTGATCGCGGTGAGATCTCGAATCGAGCCCTGATCGTCTGCGTAGTGCACTGTGGGAAAGTGCCTGACGTGTCCGGTGCTCGGATCCGTGATCAGGATCTCGTCGGTCTCACGATCCCACGCCAGCGGCCAGTTGGCCCCTCGAACAGGGGCTACCTCGTCTCCCGGTGCCGGGATCGGGTAGTGCAGGGTCTGTCCGACGTCTCCCGCGAAATGTATGCCGGCGGCGTTCACTGAAAGGCGCTGGTCGAGCGTGCTGGACCAACCGGGTCCGAACAGGCGGCCGGTAGCGTAACCAGAGGAGTAAGCGCGCCGGAGAAGAACGGGGAGGACGCCGGGAAGGATGAAATCCGTCTTGGTCGTGATCATCTGGCCTGAGACCACGTCCACCGGGTCAGCCGCCGGAGTGACCTCTGTGTGGCCACCCGCCTCGAGCGCTTCCGCGCCAACGTTCTCTTCTGCCGCGTCTTCGGCGGTACGCGCCTCGGAGCCGACGGTATCCTCAGCCTCCTTTCCGAACTTGCTGAGGACCTTGCCTCCGAGGCTGCCGAGGGCCTTGCCGCCCAGGAAAGTGGCGCCGAGCATTCCGGCGCCCATGAGCGCGTCGCCCCAGTGGCCTTGCATGCCGTCGCCAGCGATTTCCAAGCCGGTCCCGGCCAGGGCGATCAGATTGTCGGCTTCGGCGAGGCCGGCGGTGACCACGTCCACGCCGGGGATCCAGGAAGTGGCCAGGGCCAGGACATCTAGGAACGGGGCAAGGTCGTTGGCGATTTCGGCGATCTTCCCGCCCCACTCGGACAAGGCCTCGCCGACGTGCTCCCACCAGTGCTTGTTGTGGATGCCGTCCGACTGCGCGTGATGCAGGGCCTGCGCGCATTCCTTGGCTGCGGCGATACGGTCGTCATAAGCCTGCTTGGCCTGCGCGGTGAGGGCGGCCAGCTTGCCTTTGGCGGCGTCCAGGTTCTTCTGCGCGGCGTCATGCGCGGTCTGGGCGTCCGTGACCGCTTGGGGGTTCGGCGCTGCGGTTTGGTTCTGCTGCGCCGTCTTCAGATCGGTTGCGGCGTTGTTCGCTGTCGTGGTGGCACGTTGCAGATCCGCATGCGCGTCCTGAGCTTGGCGCAACGCTGCGTCGGCCTTCGATTGCGCAGCCTGCAGCTTGGGCGCGTATGCGGACAACGCATCGGAGGCTTCGCTGTACGACGTATACAGCTTCTGCAGGCGCCCCGGCAGGGGCCCAAAGCTTGATTTGAACGCATCAGCGGTCTGTCCCACCCACTGCAGCGCCGTGGCGTCTCCGCCGAAGGAGTTCAGGCTGTGATACGCCGACTCCACGTCGTGGGCGAAATCACCGAACTCCTTGGCCAGAGCCTGAACCGACTCCACCACGCCGGGTGTCGGATCCCCGTCCAACCCCAATATGTCCCAACCAGACGGACGCACCATCGGCCAGCCCCTCCCCCGTGTCTGAACTCTGGTTACGAGCATAGGCGGCCGGCAGGGAGGGTGGCACCCTACCGCAGAGGCCTGCGACGGGTACCGATCTTACAAAGTCACCCAGACAATCGGTAACCCCTGCGGATGAGTCGACTACTCACCGTCTCGGTACGCCGTGTGTCGTCACGCCCCCAGCAGGGGAGAAGTCGTCTCCCTCTTGATCGCCAGTGACCTGGCTACATAAGGCCGCGCTGGTGAGCGGCAGATCGATAGGATGGCGTATGCGGTCTGCCGAGGAGATACGCGAACATCTGATCGTGACGCTGAACAGCATGTTTAGGCGTCCGGGCATGTACGGCGGCTGGCTGGCCGCTCACACCGTGATCAACATGCTGGAGTACGTTGACGGCGTAGACGAAGGCCGTATCAGCGTCGTCGACGGCAATGCCCGAGCGCCGGAGCGTTTCGTGGATAGACGGCTGCCAGACCCGCGCGCCGACATCTATCACTCGCTTTTTCTGCCACGGCTTCACCAGCGCGGTTGGTTCCGGCCTGACAGGTTGCTGACGCCTGCGGAACATGCGGCACTCGTCGAAGCCCTGGATCTGTGGATCGGCGAGGTCCGCAGTCAATCAGATGTCATCGAATCCTTCGGAACCCCCTCGTGGGCGCACGGCGGGTGGCAAGGCTCGCCGCGGGTCATGGTCTACGCTACTGCGGACGCAACGCAGCCAATGGTTTACTTCGTCGCTGCGGAAGACGAAGTCATCGTGGCCGCCTGGGCTGCCGAGAACTTGTTCCCCATCGGACTGAACGTGACCACACGCGGTAAGGAGCTGCTTGCGGATCGCCGACCAGTCGCCAGTTGAGGGCGGGGCCGCCTCAGCCCCTACCTAAGCGGCTTACCCATGGATCGTCGGCGGTCGGCGACCTCGTGGACATAGCGCTCCCACTCGCCAAGGAAGTCGTCAGGCGCTGCCAGCCCGTCGCAGCGAGCCAGCTCGCCGACCCAGTTACGCGTCATCCGCGAGTAGGTGTGTCCACGTGAGGTGCGAAGCCACACACTTGCTGCTTCACGGCTTTCGCCGTCGAGTACCAGGTTGAACTGATACAGGCGTTGGGAGCACAGGCGGGAGTCCCGGATCAGGGTCGACTGGGCTTTGCGACAGCATCGCAGCTCCCACCGGATGCCAGAGGGTGATCGGCGCGCTTCGGCGGGTTCGGCATTGCTGAACGACGCCAGCGGGTGGGCCGACGGTGGGACGAGCGGTTTGTCGGGGTCCGGTTTGTCGAGCCAGACTCCCTGGGCGATGGCTTCGACGAAGTGGTCGTAGAAGCTGAACAGGTAGTGCTGATGGGTATCCAGCAGCGGGGTTCGGTAGTGATGGTTCTCGTAGTTATGGCGTTCGGCGAGCCATGCCGAACTGGAGACTTCGAAGACCCAGTCTCTGACCTTCGCCCGCGCTGCGAGTGGAACGGCCCGCGGATATGGCAGGTGTTCCCCGCGTGATCCACGGACGGCATCGAGCCCTTCAAACGTCACCCGCCCCAGGCCGCGTTCGTCATCGGCCAGAGGAAAATAGATGGCGTTCGGCGGGTAGTCCTTGTCGTCGGGGAACAGTGGCAAATGACCGAACGTCAGCCGCGGGGACAGCACCGAATCGGCCTGTATCGGAACCGCGAGCGGATGGGCTGTCGGGGACATGCACGGAAGGGTACGTCAGCACGTCGTGTGGGCTCACGGCGGTTTTTCCGCTGTATGTTGAGCCTCGGTAAGGAAAGCGAGGGCGATGCCGCTCAACCAGTAGTCGAATCGACTGTGCCGATCTGGCTGAGAATGGATCGTGGAGGCCGGACTTCGCCGAAGAACCCGACGAGCAAGCCGCCGGGAGTCGGGGAAGGACGCCCGCGGGCCATGCGGCACGACATAGACTCCGCGTTGTGTCCGTGGAACCGCTCGATCTAGTAGCTGAAGACGAGGCGGTACGCCTTGCCGGCGCTGGTGCGGCCACCCATCACGGGCCGGGGGTAGTGGTCGTGCTCGGCGGAGACGCCGTCGTCATCGTGGCAGATCCGCAGGATGGCCTGGAATCAAGCGGGATGCGGAGCCGAAGGGACTTCCGACTTCACGGCCCGTTCCCATACGAGGTGGGTGTCCGGTTCTTCGGTCATCCGCCGACTTCGCCGCACTGGACCTGGGCGCAGCGTCGCGAAGTTCGCCCATTTCACCTGTTCACGCGCCTGCCCGAGGGCTGCCTGTATCTGGGAGTCGGCAAGCCGTTTCGTGGCGGCTTCGATGAGCATGCGCTTCACAGTGCCGATCTGAGGATTGCGCCTGAGCTGAGCCTTGAGGTGTTGGACCGGGTGTTGCCACCGACGCAGCCTGGCGAGTTGCCGGGGCTGGAGTGGCTTGGCCTGGTCTCCGATGCGCCGATACTGGCATTGGAGTCGTTCGTCATTGCTTGGATTCCGCAGGACGGCAGTTCTCCCGAGGCCTGCAAACTTGATGGCGTGCCGGCGGCGCTGGTCGAGTACTACCGCCTGGCCCAGACACGGCCAGCTTTGATGGGCGTGCAGAATCGACTGCTTCCCGCGGCGAAGTGGACCGCCGGACGAGACGTCGGGATGGTGGAGTTCGCCCACGAGAACCAGGGCGGCCACCTGTGGCTGATGGATCCGTCCGAGGCCGATCCGACGGTGTGGATCGACGACTTTGGTCACAGCTGGGACATGATGCCTGAGCGGGAACCGCTTAGCAGCTTCCTGCTGCAGTTCGCGTTATTCGAGACGATGATGAACGCGCCCCACACGGTATTCAGCCAGCAGATGGAGACCACACAAGCCCGGGGGCTGACGATCTCGTTGACACCTGTTCCATTGCGCCCATGGCGGTGGCCTGCTGATCCGAGCCGCCTGTTCGTTGCGCCTGGACTGATCGCGCAGGTGGTCGACACCGGCGATGGAATGTGCGAGTTCTGGGCCGGCGCGCTCCATCGCAGTGTTCTACGCTCGCTCGGATTCTCCTAGCACTGTGGTCGTGCTGACCGACCATGGCGAGCCCGAGGCATCTCGCGTCCGCGTCCGACAGAGCAAACTTCCCGGCGGATTCAGCCTACGCCGATCATCGGAGCCGACTCCTTGTGAGCGTGCCCGGTCACAGACCGCAGCATCCACGGACGTACGGCGCCATGCTGCCCCTCGCGGTAATCGAATCCGAGCTGCAAGTAGTAGTCCTGCGCGAGCCTTCGGTTGCCGGCGCGGAGACGTAGCGCGGTCCCGGTTACATCAGCCGCGGACAAGACGGCGGCGATGACGGGAAGTCCGTGGCCCTGCCCGGTCGGCCAGGCCCAGAAACTGGAGATCTGCCAGCACCAGCCAAGCTTGTCGTGTTCGCGGTGAAGAAGCAGCCCTGCGCGACCATCGGCGGCAATCACCGCGATGTACTTGACCAGGCGGCGTTCCAGTAGCAGTGCCGGGTAGCCCAGCGGGACCCACAGCACGACCTGGAGCAGGTTTTGGGCGGCGGACCCACTGCGGACGAAGCGGACCGGGGTGGTGACTGCGCTGGCCCAGCGCCGCAGAAGGACCCTTTGGCCGCATGGTCCGATCCGGATCCCGTCCACTCCGGCAAGCGCTGCCAAGAACTCACTCTCAAGCGCACGAACACGCGCGGTTCTCGTCACCATCCGAACGCTACGACCTGGCGCTCCGCTTGCGCGGGAGCGACGCGACCAAGCCCAGAAGCTTCACTCCCCGTGGGTGACGAGTCAAGAGCCTGTCACCTGAAACGGTCGATCTTCGGCTGATCCGCTGCAAACGCATTGAAAAGCCTGGACAAAGCAATGTGGGTCGAGCGGTGCTTGATGTGCCGCACGACGGCGGCGGGTGGTTCTACTCCCCACCGGACACCGTCGACCGCCGTGCGGCCCGCGCCCAACGTGGACACATCTCGCTCTCACGATCGGAGGACCCCTACCTATGTCCGAAAGGATCAAGCTCACCGCCGGCCAGCGTGCGGTGCTGGCGACGCTCGTCGAATACCCGCAGACAACGGTCATCGCACTCGCCGAAGCGGCGTGCGTCGGCAAGTCCAGCGCTGCGGCCGCGCTGCGACTGTTGGAACAACATGGGCTTGCTGCACGCACTGTCCATCCGCCGGAAGACGGCAAGCCGCGTCCGGCGGACTTCTGGTCCGCGACGCGTGAAGCTGGAACGGCGCTCATCGCGCTCGACGCTCCCGAGACACGCGATCCCGACGTTGAACGCCCGCATCTTGGCCAGCTGGATGGCGACGGGTCATCTTCCAACGCGGTCGACGCGCTGCGTAACGAACCGGCAGCTGCAACGACGTCGGAATCTGCACCCATCGGGGCGGTCGAGAGCGCCGATCCTGGCCCGATGGCCGCGCGGTTGGGCAAGGGAGCCCTGCGTGAGGCCGTCCTTCAGTACCTGCAAGACCACCCCGAAGCCACGTTCACCCCGACCGCCCTATCAAAGGTGCTTGTTAAGAGCAGTGGGGCGATCTCGAACGCGCTCGACGTCCTGGTGGCCAAGTCGGAGGCCGTCATGGTGTGCGAGAAGCCTCGCACCTTCCGTGCTGCCGGACCCGCCGCCTGAACCAGAGCGCACCTATGGGAGGTCCACCATGAAGCCGATCCCTGGCCACCCCGACCCGTTCTCGGTTCCCGTCATACCCGTAGCCTTCGGACCGGTGCCGCACCGCCCAGCCTGTATGCCGGTCTCGGACGTGGTTCAGCAGAGCTTTGCCGCCACGCCCACCGCACCACGCTGGGCCCGTAGATTTGCGGCCGCGGTGCTCGCGGACTGGGACTTGAGCGAGCTGGAGCCGATCGTCGTGCAAATCGTCTCCGAGCTCATCGCGAACGCGGCGGCCCGGCCGGTCGCCGCCGAAGGGGCGCCGTACGTGGTGCGGCTGACACTGCGGCTGTTGCCGCACCGGATCGGCATCGAGGTGTTCGACCCGGACCCGACCACCCCGGTCCTCACGCAGGCGGTCGCCGACGAGGAGCGTGACTGGGGCTTGGCGATCGTGCGGGCGCTGTCCTGCGGGCTCGGGGTGGTGCCGCTCGCCGACGGCAAGCTGGTGGTGGCGCAAGTTCGGCGGCCAGTACGGATCGGGGACGGCCGATGACGCCTCCGATCCCGGCCCGGCCCTGGAGCGCCCCGGACCGGAACGGCGCCGAACCGGCAGAAGGTCGGTGGCCAGGTAGCGTCGACGCTGCTGGTGCCGCAGCCCTGGCCGCAAGAATCTGGGATCCGGGCCGGGCCCGTCCGCTGGTGATCCTGTCACCAGTACCCGGCCGCCGCCCCCGGCTGTTGCTGGACCCGCACCGTCTGGCCGGACTGCTCGGTGACGACGCGGACCTCGTTGTGCTCGCGCACCATGACGCCACACAAACGCTGTGCGCCATGCTGCCGGGCCGGCTGAGGTTCGGTACCGGTTCGGTGCGGATCTTCTTCCCCGACGCAGACCGAGGCGATCATCCGCGCCGCCATCCCTGGATCTTCGTGGAACCTAGTAACCCGGAGCGCACTCAGCAAGTGATCGCTGGATTTCTGCGGCAGGAGCCGGTGACCGTGTGGAGCAGCTGCGACCGGAGACAGCCTGCCGCGCCCGATCCGCTTGGGGAAATAGAGCACGATCTCGCTGAGGCTCGCGCCCGCATCAGCGCCCTGGCGGCCGACCGCAAACGGCTGCAGCGCGAACTGACCGAACTCCGCCAGGGCGGCACCTGTCGGCACCCGCCGACCGTCTACGCCGATCCTGCAGTGCAGTTCCGTTACGAGATCGAACAGCACTGGCTTTCCACGCTTCCCGAGAAGGAACGGGCTGCGCACCCACTGGTCGAGTACCTCCTCGGCCCAGAATTCCTCGACTCACTCGCCGTGCTCCAGGTCGTCCGTCGCGAGGCCGTTCTGACCGCCGTGGTCGATGTCCTGACCGGTCAGGTGTCGGTCAAGAACGGCCGCCGAACCCACCGACAACGGGTCGGACGGGGCGGCGGAACTGCGCCGCTGGTCCGCGCTGACGGGGCAGCTGCGTGGCGCTGCGACATCCGCAACTCGACGCCGGCCGCGCCGCGCCTGTTGTGGTGGGTCCTGCCCGACGGTCGAATCGAGCTGGCCAAGGCGGCCGTCCACGACGATCACGCGATGCGCTGACCGGCCAGGCCTTGCGTAGTGGTGGGCGTCAAGGCGTCTTCTCAGCTTGTTGGGCTTCGACCATGGCGCGGATGCGCTTGGCGGTGGATAGAGAGATCGTTCGGCCACCGGCCGCGTCGCCGTCGTCGGACGATGCCTCGCCGACCATCGCCTCGGCCAGCGCGGCGTGAAACGCGGTCTCGGTGGGCCGTCGGCCCGTTCGGACGAGCAGTGCGCGGTAGACCGGGACGGCTACGGCCAGCCAGTGGTCGTCATCTGGACGGCTACGCGCCCGACGACGAGGCTCCGCTTGTGTCTCGCCAATCCGATCGTCGAGATCTTGTTCCGGGTCGGCCACGTGACCGGCCAGGTGGGATAGCGCCTGGCCGGTCACGCTGCTGGTCACGGCTTGGCCGCTGTCACCGACGAGAGCCGTCTGAAGATGCAGAAGACGTTCCACGATGAGCGGCGGGAGGGACGCTACCGCAACGAGAAGGACGTCGCGGACGTGCTTGGTGAGCAGATAGCCAGCGAGATCGAGCAAATGATCCAAGGCGTTGCAGGCGACCGTCAGCGCCAGCGCGAGGCGGGCAGTCCTGCCGGTGGTGCGCCGAGCGGAATGGTCGCCAGGTAAGCGATACGCCACAAACAATGACGACGCTGCGAAAGCGTCGACCGCGATCGGCAGAAGCGCCGCCAGCCGGTGGAGTCCCGCGTGGCGTGCCAGATCACAGAGCGCGTTGAAACTCAGCGACGCGGCCGCTACCAGGGCGACCGCGCCGCCGAGGCGGGCCGCAGCCAGAGCGGATGACGGCGTCCTTGTGTCGGGACGGTGCGGGTCGCCCTCGGCTGGCGGCGATGCGGGCACGGGTGCCTCCGTGAGTTGCTATGAAGTTGTATGTCGGGCTGAAAGTGAACGGTCCGCTACATGGGCGGCTGTGGTTCGGGCTGGTGTGGTTTGCGTCCGGCGGCCTTTCGAACGACGCCCGGGCTACCCCCAGCGTTCGACGTGCGCTGGCGGGTGGTCCCGGAACACGTTGAGGAAGGCGGCGATGGCCTCGGCCGGAGTTTCGGACGAGAAGTGCGGCGTCCAGGAGCGTTCACGGGGACGGTAGGGATCGGGGTTGCGCCAAGACACCCGCCATAGCGGCATGATCGCGGCGGCGTCGTTCTCGGGGCCGAACTCCACACTCATCTGGCCATCCGGGGAGACGTACATGACGTCGCCCAGGGTGTCGTGATAGCCGGTCCAACCCATGGCGTCGGCTTCCCGCAGTGCGGTGTCCGGCAGCCCAGCCCCGGCGGCACACAGCGGCAGTAGTGGTGTTGGCTGCGGCTGGGCGGCGGGCAGGTGCTCGGGAATCCCGGCGCCGCCGGGTTCGGGGCCGGCACTTGGAGCCGAGGTCGTAGTGGCTTTCATCAATGACTCCTTACATAGGTGGTTGGCTGCCAGGGTTGGGGTGGCGGACGGGTCGGGTCATGCCTGGTCGAGGCGGTGGACGTGAGCAGTCAGCGCGGCCGAGACGGCGGGGGCACGTGCGGCGGTGACACCAGCCCGTGTGACGGCGGCTTCGAGAGCCTCGACGGCGCAGGCCAGCGTGGCGAGGCTGTCGGGGGTTACGTCGTTGGCGATGAGGTCGGCAGCTTCCAGCAGCTTGCGGGCATAGGCGGTGACGGCTTCGTCATCAGCGAGATAGGAGATGAGTGCGGCGGTGCTGTCCGAGTCGTCGTACTCTCCGGCACTGTCCATCAGGAGCGGAACCGCTCGTCTCGTGACGGCGGCGGTGCCGGACCGCGACGTCGGCGCGGGTTCCGTGCCGTGTTGCTCGATGGCGGCGTGGAAGAGCCGGACCGCCCGGCGCAACCGCAGCCTTTCGTGGTGGCGCGACGCCGGTGGCAGTTCGGCCCAGCAGCCAGCCGCAGCCTGAGCAGCAAGCCGGTCCAAGTTCAGGCTGAGAGTGCTGATCTCTCGAAGGTCAGTCTCAGTGCCAACATGCGAGAGTGCGGTACGGCAGGCGGCGAAGTAGCCGACAGCCGTCGTGTCCGTACGGGCGCGCTGTCGCCACCAGGCGAGCATGTCGGCGGCTGTGTACCCGGCCGGGGCCGGGGCGTAGGGGGTTGTCATGCGGGTCCTTCAGGTTGTGGGCCGGGCTGGAAAAGGTTGCTGCGGGAGTGCGCGGTATGCCGGTCGGGGACCAGCAAGGTGGGCGCCGGGCGTGTCAAGCTCGGCGCCCACCGCGCGTCAGCCGGTCATGTCGTCGTCGCGGCCGAGGTCGCCGAAGTCGATGCGGGCGGCGTTCGCAGCGATCTGGAAGGTGACCAGGGCCGCATCCAGGGCAGAGCGGGAGGCGTTGACCTCATCAGCGGCGGTGTCTACGTTGCCGATCTCGGTACGCAGGTTCTCCGGGTCGTCCGGGGAGCCGTACTCGGTCAGGAACCGCCGGGCGGTGTCGATCGCCGCGCTGGCGAACATCAGGGCCCGGTCATAGCAGGCGTCGGCCTCGTCGGCCCAGCCGATCGCGTCGACGATCTCTCCAGCCAGCAGACGGAACGGATCACAGGGGTCGCCGCCGTCGGCGAATACGGACAGGGACTCGAAATCCATCCCGGTGACGCCTTCGGCGCGGTCGCGGGCGAACGTGGGCTCGGCGGTGGGGTCGAACGTCGGGTCGGCGGTGGACTCGGACATCTTGGTGGCTCCGTTTCGAGGTGTTGTCGACGGTGGCGGGCGGCCGGTTTCCGGCATGGCTCCGCCCCGGAAGGCTTTGGATCAGGTTTGAAGGGCGGCCGCCGAGCCGGTCTGTGCGAGGAGCGCAGCCCAGCGGCCGGTTCAGGGGCGCGGGTGATCCCGCCCGGGACGCGCTACAGGTCGTCGTTCGACAGCCGTGGCTCGGGGAGGTCGGGGCCACCGGCCCACGCCGTCGGGAGCAGACCCCCGTTGGAGAGAGCGGCGTCGAGCTCGGCGAAACAGGCCGCAATGGCGGCCGAGCGCTCACGGTGCGCGCAATGCGGATCGGAACACGCGATCGGGGACCGGGTCGCCCGCGTGGCGTTTCGCGCGAGGTCCCGCAGTTCCGGGAGAATGAGGTCAGGGTTCATGACAGCTCCTGGCAGTCTCTGGCGAGGTTGGTGGGTGTGGTCGGGGCCTGATTCCCGGTAGCGCGGTTGCCTCCGCGCTGCCGGGGCCTTGGCGTCCAGTGCCTGTCAAGGCCCTCTCACGGTGTCCGTCACGTCACAGCTCCTTTCGGTGGAATAATTCGGGGCGGATTTTCTATTTACCGACGCCCCTCACTTTCTGACATCCCCATGATGTCTCGATAAAAACGCCCAGAGCAAGCCGAAATCGCCCATCCTTCACCTATTTGGCGTACTGGTTTTTGCCTTTTTCGGCATGCTTCGGCGACAATGCGCGCCGTCTTCTGTTTCGCCGTCACGGCTGCAAGGGAAGCGGCATCACCGGCCGGCGCGGGACATGGATCGACAAGGGTCAGAGGTTCTGGTTGGCGAAGAGGGAAGACAGGAACGACAGGCTGCTCAGCTGGACGCTAGGCCGCCGGGGCCCTGTCACATGCACGCGAACGATCGGGGATTCCCGATCGGTCTGGATTCGCGCGTCCCCGTAAAATCGGCGTTTTACCTGCGGTTTTACACTAGTACTGGGTAGTCCGGTCCAAGCGGTCGGGCAATGGAGGCCCCTCGGACCAGCCGAAGGCCACCGATCGGACCAAGTGTCCGTTCTCACTCAATCTGCTGATTCTCTGTGGACCTGCTTGGCGGTCTGCGTGTTCTCGGCGATGTTGCTACAGGGAGCGCGCGGCAGGGGGTGGTGAGGGTGGACGTCCAGGTGTCCTACGTCGATGCCGACGGGGTCGAGAGGTCCGCGCCGGTCGAGAATGTCGGCGGGGTCTTTTTTGAGAATGCGATTCCGGTGCGGAGCTTTCCGTCTTTCAAGGGGCAGCGTAATTATCCCGGATTCTGGTGGTCTGCTTCAAGTGCACGGCATGTGGGTTTCGAGTCGTGGTTGGAGCGCGATACGGCGATGATGTTGGATTTCGATCCGCAGATCGTGGCGTTCTCGAGTCAGCCGTTCTGGATGTCGTGGCGGGATGAGGGCCGCCGGTCGCATGCTCCGGACTGGTTCGCACGGTTGTCCGACGGGACGGGTCTGGTGGTGGATTGCCGGCCGCCGGGGCGGGCCGGGCCGCGGGACGAGGCGGCGTTCGAGATGACGGCCCGGGTCTGCGAATATCTCGGTTGGCGGTTCCGCCTGGTCCGGGAGATCGATCCGGTGCAGCGGGCGAATGTGCGGTGGTTGTCGTGTTACCGGCACCCGCGTCATCTGGTGGATCTCGCTGCCTGCCGACTGGTGGAGGTGTTCGCGGAGCCGACGCCGCTGCTGGCCGGCGCGGGGCTGGCCGGTGATCCGCTCGCGGTGCTCCCGGTGTTGTTCCACCTGCTGTGGACCGGGGTGCTCACGACCGACTTGTCGCGGCTGTTGTCGGAGCGTTCGCTCGTCGTGACGGCGGGGTCGTGAGATGGCGCGGATGAAGGCGTCGGTGGTGCAGCTCGGCGATCGTGTGCATTTCAGCAACCGGGACCGCACCGTGGTCGGGCTGGAGGGCTCGGCGGTGCGACTGGTCACCGACGCCGGTCAGGTGTGCGTAGTGATGCTGTCCCATCTGGTCAACTCAGCGGGCTTCTACCTGGTCGAGGACGGATCGCGGCGCAAGATACCCCCGCTGGCGGTGTTGGAGGGGCTGCCGGACGACGTGGTGGCCAAGGCGCTGGAGTGGGAGCGGCACCTGATCGAGATCGACGCCGGGGTCCCGGCCGGCGCCTCGCGCAAAGTCCCGGGGCGCCCGGCCTACCGGCCCAAGCGGCGCAGCCTGGCCGAGCGGATCGAGGCGAAGGCCGCCGAGCTCGAGGTGAGTGCGGCGACGGTGGCCCGGATGCGGTCGCGCTATAAGAAGCTCGGGCTGTGGGGCCTGGTGGACATGCGCAAGGCGCGGCCGACGAGCCCGTTCGGACGGGCCGATCCCCGGCTGGTGTCCGCGATCGCCCAGGCCGTAGACGAGCAGGTGCCCGCCTCGACCGGGACCCGGGGCCGGCTGCGGCGCCGGGTGGAGCAGATCCTGGCCGAGCAGCACGGCGAGGGTGTGGTGGCGATGCCGTCGCTGCCGACGTACTACCGGCTGGTGAAGGCGGTCAGCGAAGGCCATCACACCTTCGGGTCGGCGGCGACGCGCCGGTCGCTGGCCAACCGGCCGGACCGCCCGTTCACCGCGACGATGGCCGCCCGTCCGGGCGAGCAGGTGCAGATCGACGCCACACCGCTGGACGTGATGGCGGTGCTGGACGACGGGGTGCTCGGCCGGGTGGAGCTGACCGCGGCGATCGACGTGGCCACCAGGACCTTGTGCGCCGGGCTGTTGCGTCCGGCCGGGACGAAGGCGGTGGACGCCGCGGCCGTGCTCGCGCGGGTCCTGGTCCCGGAGCCGATGCGGCCGGGCTGGGCGCAGGCGCTGGCGTTCCACCACGCCCGGATCCCGTTCGAGCGGCTGATGGCCATCGACGCCCGGCTGGAGCACGCTGCCGCCAAGCCGGTGATCGTCCCGGACACGATTGTGTGCGACCGGGGTTCGGTGTTCATGTCCAGGACGTTCTTCAGCGCCTGCCAGGCCCTCGGCGTGTCGGTGCAGCCCGCGCACCCCGGAACCCCGACGGACAAAGCGCTGATAGAGCGGACTTTCGCCTCCATCAACACCCTGTTCTGCCAGCACGTCGCCGGGTATCTGGGGCCGAACGTGACCCGGCGCGGCACGGAGGTGGACCCGTCGGCGTGTTTCACCGTCGCGGAGCTGCAGGAGCTGTTCGACGAATGGGTGATCGCCGGATGGCAGCCGCGCCCGCACCAGGGGCTGCGCAATCCGCTGCTGCCGGAGCAAGTGCTGTCGCCGAACGAGATGTACGCCGCCCTGGTCGCCTCAGCCGGGTTCCTGCCGGTTCCGCTGGGGGCCGAGGACTTCCTGGAGCTGCTGCCAGCGGTCTGGCGGACGGTGAACGAGTACGGCATCTCCGTCGACCGGCGCACCTACGACAGCGCCGGGCTCAACCCGCTGCGGCGGCAGCCCTCGGGGATCACCGCGCAGGGCGACCGGTGGGAGGTCCACTACGACCCGTATGACGTCACCCAGGTGTGGGTTCGCGACCACCGGGCAGGGGCGTGGGTCCAGGCCACCTGGACGCACCTGCCGATGATCGGTCAGCCGTTCGCCGAGTTCACCTGGCGTCAGGCCAGGGCGATCGTGGCCGAGCGGCGCGGGGACGACACCGACCAGGTGCAGATCGCCGCGGCGCTGTCCGATCTGCTGAACCGGGCCGGCACCGGCTCGGCCCGGGACCGGCGGGCCGCCGCCCGCCAGGTTTCCGCGCCGTCCCTGGTCCCCGGCCCGCCGCTGCGTCCGCCCGGCCAGGATGACGAACCCGCGCCGAACGGAGCATCCGGGCCGGTCGTCCCGTTCGGCGTCTTCGACCCCGCCGACGAGTCGTGACCGGCGTGGACGGCCACTTCCCGCTGACGACCAAGGAGGGCTGGGCGGCGTTCGTCGCCCGGGGGCCGTCCGCGGTCCAACTGGTCCCGGACCGCGACTGGCGGCGGCAGTCTCCGGCCGACCGTGAGGAGTACGACCGGAGCCGGTTCGAACACCACGCCCGCCTGATCGTGGTCGCGACCCCGACGGTTCGGCAGGTGACCCACACCGGCCGGCGGCTGGTGCTGCTCAACCGGGGCCAGATCAGCGCCCGGCGCGGCATCATCATCACCGGCGCCGCCGGCACCGGCAAGACCACGGCCGTCACCCAGCTCGGGCTGTCCCACGAGCTGCGTGCTCGCCGTCGCCGCACCGGTGGCGAGCCGTTCTTGCCGGTCGTCTACGTCACCGTCCCGCCTGCCGCGACGGCCAAGATGCTCGCCGCCGAGTTCGCCCGCTTCGCCGGGCTGCCGATCCCGTCGGCGTTCAACCAGGCCAGCATCACCAACGCCGTCTGCGATGTGCTGGGCAAGCTCGGCACCGAGTTGGTAATCGTCGACGAGCTGCAGAACCTCAACCTCGCCACCCGCGCCGGCGCCGAGACCTCCGACCAGCTCAAGTACCTGTCCGAGCGGATCCCGGCCACGTTCGTCTACGCAGGACTCGACGTGGAGGACAACGGTCTTTTCACCGGACCGCGCGGCAAGCAGATCGCCGGGAGGTTCGCGGCGATCGAAGCCGCCCCGTTCGGCTACGCCACCGCCGGGCAGCGCCAGGACTGGCACGCTCTTCTGGCCACCCTGGACGAGGCGATCCGGCTGCACCGCCACAAACCCGGCGCCCTGCTGGAGCACGCCGCCTACCTCCACCAGCGCACCGCCGGAATGATCGGCAGCCTGTCGCATCTTGTCCGCGAGACCGCCGTCGACGCCATCCTGGACGGCACCGAGAAGATCACCAAGGCCGGGCTGGAACGGGTCACCCTGGACCGCGCAGCTGAGACCGCCGCCGCCCGACACCGCGAGGCCGTCCGGCCGCGCCGCAAAGTGTCGTGACCCATGGCGCCCCGGCTCGCACCCCTGGTCCCGCCGGAACTGCGCACCGTCCGGCAGCTGCCGATCACACTGGCGCCGATGCAATACGAGACGGCGCTGTCGTTCATCAAGCGCCTGGCCGCTGCCAACTGCCTGACCTTGAGCGCGCTGCTGGCGCAGATCAGTCCGCTGCCGGTGCTCCGCGACCGCAACCCGCCCGGCGCCGACCTCGCCTTGACGGAAACCGCCTGGTCTGTGCTGGCCGTCATGGTCGGACGCGATCCCACCGCTCTGCGGTCGGCGATCCCGCCGTTCACCGTCCATCGCCCTCGGCCGCCGGCCGAACCGCGGGTCACGATGGTCACCTCGGGCGCGGTTCGACGAATCTTCCCGGCCTGCGAGACCTGCCGCCTGGAGCGCGGCATCATCACCGACAGCGTCGAGATCCGGCCCCCGGCGTTCCTGCACCTGTGCCGCCGCCACCAGGTCTGGCTGCGGGACGCCGCCATCGACGTCGCCGCGACCCCCGAACTGATCCGCGCTCAGCATCGGCACCGACGCCTGGCCGCCGCGCATCCGGCCGAGCACCTCGCCGCCGCCCAAACCTCCGCCGGGAACATCATCGCCGGATGGCGGCAATCGCCGTTCCACCCGCTGGCCGTGCGCTTCCGGGTTCGCGCCGACCTGATCGAATCCCAGAACCCAGACATCCTCCTGCCGAACGCCGCGACCAGCTACCCCGAGCTCGTCCACCTCACCGCGATGATCGCCTCCGCGCACTGGAGCCGTCTGGCCACCGGCGACCGGCACGACCAGGAACGGTTCCTGCGCGAAGCGAACCTGCGGCTGCACTGCGACGGGCTGCACGCCGCCGACGCCGACGATCCGCTGCTGGCCTGGATCCGCGCCCTCAACGGCCACCGCGGCAAAGTGATTCTCGACCCGCGCGACGCCTCACCCCTGCTCAAGAGCACGCCTCTGCGTCTGGCCGACTGGGAGCAGCCGCCCCCGCCCCCACCACCGCGACGCCGACGGCGCGAGCACATGAGCAAGAAATACAAGCGATCCCTGAAGCCCCAATCCGATCCGGCCGAACCTCCACCCTGAGCACCCCACTCGTCGACCCGCCGGTCATACTTTGGTCCGACGATCTCGGGCACAGAGTTCTCGTCGAACAACATCGCGCCCGACCGATCCGCCGGGCCCAGCCCAAGGGGAGACACCGATGGTCCGAACGACACCTCCGCGACCGCTCGACGTCCTCGCGACCATCCCCGGGCTGGTCGACTTCGCCCGCACCACTACACGCCTACACCCGCGGCGCGGCACACCATCGGCCACAGACAGCTCCATCGGCGGCCCACTGCTCTGGCCGGCCGACGAGCCGTGGCCGATCTGCACCGCCCCATACCGGGACCAGCGACACCTACCCGTCGACGAAGCCTTCGCGACGACCTACCTGGATGCCCGCAAAGCCCGGCTCCGCCGCGAAACGCTGACCCCCGAACAGGAAGCTGTCCTGGACGATCCACGCGTCAACGACGGCAACGTCTCCGTCCGCTGCACCAATGGCGAGTGGGAGCTGCGCTGGCATGAATCCACCGGCCACACGACGCCGAACGCCCTGATCCCCATCGCCCAGCTCTACGCCGCAGACGCCCCCACGATCACCTTCCCGACCGGAAGGGACCTCCTTCAGATCCTGTGGTGCCCTCTCGACCACACCAACATCCCCGGCCAGCGCTACTACGCCGGCCCGCCGGTTCACCTCTTCTGGCGCACGGCCGCCGACATCGGCGCAGTCCTCGCCGATCCACCGGGCCCGCATGCCTTCGACGACCGCTTCTACCTGCCGACAGCATGCGTGCTGCACCCCGAACAGGTGCTTGAGTACCAGTACTGCGATCTACTCCCAGACGGACTGCGCGAGCAGGTCAGGGAGGCCGACGAGGACTGGGAGGACGAATACGATCTCCGCTATCAGTACGACCTGTCGATCGCGCCAGGCTGCAAAGCCGGCGGTTGGGCCTCCTGGCACCTGACCGACCCATGGGGCCAGACCTGCTCGACATGCGACGCAGACTTCGATCTCCTCGTCGGATTTGATTCCAGCGAATGGGACGGCATCGTCTCCTGGAAGCCTGTCGAAGACGACGCCGACGACCGCGATGCCCAGTGCCCCACCGGCCTCACCCACGGCCGGTGGGGCGAGATGCGGATCTTCGTCTGCTCGGCCGACGTCACCCACCCCTTCCAGCTCAACATCCAATAGCGCAGTTCCCGCCCTCGATGGCCAAGAAATCTTCAGCTCTATTGAGAAATCAAGCTCCACGCCCGTCTCACTGAAGCCGATAACTCCAGCTGGCCGAGTCTTTCCGCACTCAACTCAAATGAGAACCGACACCAAGCTGCCTCGGCGCCTGACGCCGTTTAGCGGACTACCGTCCAACCGGCCTCAGCCCTCACGGACCGCCCCGGCGTAGTCGGGTGCGTCCAAGGGGTCCAGCCGGATCTGCTCGCCGGTCCGCGGAGCGTCAAGAATGCGACCTTCGCCTACATATATTGCCACATGGTGCAAGAAGCCTCCAGGGTTTCCGTAGAAAACGAGATCGCCGGGCAGGAGTGCGTTTCTATCAATCTTGTGGCCGGTAGAGAATTGCGCGGTTGCGGTGCGTGGAATCTCAATTCCGGCGGCCTGGTAGGCGCTTTGCGTGAGCCCTGAGCAGTCGAACCCAGCCTGGCCGGTACGGTCGGGTCCGTCACCACCCCAGATGTAGGGGCGGCCGATCTGAGCGGCGGCGTAGTCCAGGGCGATCCGGGCAGCGGTCGAGGGCGCGTGTCGGACCGCTGTGGCTAGGAGCCTGTCCGGCGGTGCGGCGGACGCGTAGACGTCGGCGAGCTCCAGCACGCGGTCGACATAGGCGTGGTCGTGGTTGTAGGCGAACACGGCGCCAGACACGTCCCCTGCCCCGGCGGCGCCGTCCCGGCACAACATGCGAGCGGCGGCGAAGGTGGCATCCGCCGGATCCCACGGCGACGGCGGAGCCGCACCACCGGGCGGGACTGGCAGGGCGTAGTGGCTGAACGTCGTCGGCAGCATCTGTATCGGCCCCAGCGCCCCGGCACTGCTGACCTGGTCAGCGGCGCGACCGTGATCCGATTCGACCTTCCCGATGCCAGCCAGCACTGCCCACGAAAGACCGGGGCACCCGGCGGCAGCCTGGTGGTAGAGGGCGAACATCCCGGCCGGGATCTCTCCGGCTGCATCTGGGTGGAACTTCGAAACGGCGGTAGCCGAGTTCCACAGGTCGTCCAGCGGCGCGGTGACCGCGCTGACGACGGCCGCCGCGGCGGCGGAGAGCAGAACCACCATCATGAGCAGCCCTCCGCCAGCTGCGGCAGCGATGCGGGTGATAGGCGACACGCGACACCTCCGGCGTCAGACTCTGGCGGTGACCCGCACTCATGGGCGCCGGGCCCTGAGAGCATCCTGATCAGGGCCTTGAATACGGCGGCAGTACTTCGATTAACCGACAGCGGCCCCCGCGACCGGCGCCGGCCCGGCGCCACACCATCTCCGCCGGATTGGTGGTCGCGGGGCTCCCTGAAGCGGTCGCCACCGGTACACGGCCGGCATCAAGCCTGCGGTGCAACTCGGACTCCCGGCGCGCCGAGTGCAGCCAAAACAGCACCGGCGCAGTACGACCGGTCGCCTCAGCCAGGGCTGCGTAGCCGTGCAGCTTGGCCACCACGGTCGAAAGCGACTCAGTACCGGTGTCGAACTCCAGGAAGAAGTCGATGCTGCGGTTGGCCTCGCGCCATCGGCCGAAGCCGTCAGGCCGGATGTAGGTGCCCAACGTGCGCGTGCAGGCCCGCTCCGACCACCACAGCTCGAGGTCGGCCTCCGCATGACGGCGTGCATGCTCGGCGAGGCGCGTGAACACGTCGTTCACACCGACCAGGTGGCCGAGGTCGGGGCGCACCGCGATTGCCTCGACGGCGTCCTTGCGGAATGTGGCGGCGTGCGCGGCGTCGATGAGTCCTTCGGTCGCTAGCCCGCCGAGCGGGGTGATCACGCAATGCCTCGGGGCGCTGCCGAGGGGCAGGATCGGACGGAAAGTGTCGACCAGGCCGACCTGCTGGAGCACCTGCACGCGGCGGCGGGCCACGCGCGGACAATCGAAGAAGAGCCGCGTGATCTGGTGCGTGGTGAGCACGTGGTGCTTGGCCAGCATCACCAGGATCTGCCGGTCGCGTTCGGTCATCCTGGAGGCGGCGATGGCCGCTTGGCTGCGCCGGGGTTGCGACTTGTCCATATTGCTGTTGCTGGCAGTAGCGCCGGTCATGCTGCGAGTCCTTCCTGGTCATCGATGAAGGGCGTGAATCCAGAGGTCTGCGCCGCAGGATCGTCTACGGAAACTGCCGAAGGGAATCGCGCTGCCGCATTTGCCAGAACGGCATCAAGCCGGCCATCGATCGGCGGCGGCAGGGGGTTGGTGCGCAGCGTGAACGCGGCGGTCTCCTGGCCGTCGGCCACCAGCCGGGCGGCGGCTTGATAGCCGCCGAGATGGGATAGGTCGTGGGCGAGCAGCGAGGGCTTGGTGTGGCGCTCCAGGTCCCGGCCGTCTTCCGGGGAGACGGAGAAGAACACCTTCGAGCGGGCGTTGGCCGAGATGCCTTCGCGCAGATCGGTAGGGAGTTGCGCGAGGTTCTGATGGGCCAGAACCATCGACAGCCGGTAGGCACGGGCCTCGGCCAGCATGTCCTCCAGCGGATACGGAAGGCTGAGGAAGTTCTGCGCCTCATCGAGTGCGAGTGAGCAGTCGATGCGCTTCTCCTCAGGCAGTCCGACACGGGCCGAGGCGGCCTGCCAGACGGACGCGACGATGAAGGAGCCGAGCAGGCGCACGGCCTCCTCGCCGAGCAGTCCTTTCGGTAGTCGCGCCAACAGCACTCCGCCGTTCATCACCTGGCTGATGTCGAACCGCGAGACCGACGTGGAGACCGTGGCCTTCACAAAATCCCGGAGCAAGAACGCGCGCAGCTTGTTCATCAGCGGGCCGACCGCCTGCGCGCGGGCTGGCTCTGACAACGCGTCATACCAAGACCAGAACCCGGTCAGCACGGGATCCTTGAGCCCGGGAAGCATCGCTGTGCGCTCCTTTGGGCTCGCCACCAGCAACTTCGGGATGTCTGCAAGCTGAGGTGCCGGAGCACCAGACGCTGTACGCGCCTTTAGCAGGGACAGCGCGGCAGAGCGCATGACGTCGTCGGTGCGCGGACCCCAATACGCCGCATAGATCTTGTGGAAGATCCCGACCAGGTTGTCCACCACCAACTGGATCTGTGCGTCACCCTTGGCGGCCAGCACGTTGAACGCTGGGCGGATGTCCTCCCGGGTCGGGTCGAGCAGCACTGTGCGGCCGATTGCCCGTTCGGGAAGCCGGGAGAGGATGTCCGGTACCAGGTCGCCCTTGGGGTCGATGACGACCGCGCCTCGGCCGGCCTCGATGTCGGCCAGGACCATGTTCGCCATCAAGGTGGACTTGCCGGAGCCGGTCGCACCGATGATGTGCAGGTGGTGTCGGGAGTCCGGGACGGTCAGCCCGACCGGGCGGCTGCCTCCGGCGTCGGCGACGCCCAGCGGCTTGAGCCCGGTTCCGACGCCGGTGTAGATGTGCGGCGGCGGAGCGGTGGCCTTTGCGCCGGCCTTCACCACGCCAGGGGCAGCGTCGTCGAACGGCAGGTGGGCGATCGCGGCCAGCTCCGTCAGCGATAGCAGATTCCCGCGCACCAGACGCCGCTGCTCGACACCGCGAGCCAGATGAAGAACAGGACGTCGGGCCCACCAGTTCCGTTCGGCGTGGATCGCGAACGCCGAGGCGATGCCGTGTGCGATCCCGCGCAGCCGCCCGAGATCGGACTTCCGCTCGGCACGGTTGGTCGCGTCTGGGCCGGTGGATGCAGCGACGTAGAGAATCCTCGTCTCCCACAGCGGCCCGACGGACTTTGCCAGGGCCGCACGGACCTCGGCGGCGTGCTCCAGGTCCGAGCGCACCGCCGCAGGCTTGGCGGTGCCGCCGGGGGTGATGATGTCGAAGACCGTCGACTTCGCCGAAGCGCGACCCGGCGCCTTGCGGAAGCGGCGCAACACCCGCCGATAGCGGCGGACGCGTCGGCCCGTCGCCGGACGCGCGAGAACCTGCACCGAGGCGTGCTCAGTGCGAGCCAGACCGATCGTCGCGCCAAGCAAGGGGCGCAAAGGATCGGCGTCGAACTTCGACATCAAGGGATGCAGGTCACCGCGCGCCAAGCGAAGCCTGCCACCGATGATGCGGGTCGGTTTGAGAGATACCCAGGTGTCGGAGCGGACGAGCCGCATCAGCGGCACCGGAGCTGTCGTCGTCTCGGCGACGCGGGCCTGCGCGCCGGGCCACGCGGCCTCGATCGCCCGTTCCACGATCCCGGGTGGCACCGTTCCCGGTACCCAGATCGAGATGCTTAGGCCGGTGGAGGTGAAGGCGTACTCGAAGGACAGGTGCGGCTGCCCGGAGGCCGCTCGCCGCCATGCCGGACGCAGCAGGCCATGCAGGTGAGCCCAGAATGCCTGACCAGCTGAGGGGTCGACGGTCGGTGGCACAAGGACCGTGATCAGTCTCGCGCCCCTGTTCATCACCAGCGACCGGCGGCGCAGCAGCTCGCCGCGAATACCGACGATGCAGGCCACGAGGCCGACAACGGCCAGCACAGATGGCAGCCACCAGCGTTCGGCCGTCGCGGCGACCGTATTCCATGCCTCCTGCCACCAGGCGTTCGGGTCCCGGAGGAAGTCGATGAGAGGCCGGTGCGGGACCGAGGTCGGGTTGCTCACAGCGTGTCCTCCTCATCTTCGTGGTCTGCCAAGCCAGCAAGCTCTGCGGGATCGGTTGTCGCGATCTCGTTCTCTGCGTTCGAAGCGGCACTCTGAAAGGCAGCTCTGGCGGACGCGCCGAAGATGATCAAACCTTGGCCCCTGGTCGCAGACAGCAGGAATCCCCTCTCCCCCGCCGACAGCCGGAAGGCGGATGCGACGGCGTCGATGGCCTGCGGGGCCTGGCGCAGCAGGATCTGGGTGGCGGCGTTCGCCACCACCGCCTGCCCGAGCTCGGTGCCGAGTAGGTCGGCGGCGTCCTGAGTGACGACCGCCAGCCCGGCCCAGTGCTTGCGGGCGGCCTTGGCCATGCGGAACAAGAACTTCGCGCCCTCGGGCTCTTTCATCAGCAGCCAGGCCTCGTCGACGATGCACAGCCGTCGGAGCCGTTCCGACGAGGTGATCTGCCGCCAGATCGCATCCAGCACCAGCAGCGTCCCGATCGGTTTCAGCTCCTCTGGCAGCGCCTTGAGGCTGAACACCTGCAGGTGCCCGGTAGCCGGCGTGGAGGTGTGGCCGGTGAACAGCCCGGAGAACGAGCCCGACACGTGGGGTGCGAGGCGTTCGGCCAACGACCGCGCCGTCTCCGACTCTTGTTCGGCCAGCAGGGTCGCGACGTCGGCGAGGGTCGGAGCAGGCCGAGTGTGGGTGCGGACATCGTCGGTGACCCCAGCGCCTTTGTAGGCGGCGAGGATCGCGGTGTCGACGATTGCGCGCTCGGCGCCGGTGAGCGCCTGCCCGAGCAGTACGGCGACGACGGTGTGAGCGAAGAGGGCTCGACGCCGCACCGCATCGGCCGACGATGTGCCGTTGCGTGGGAGGTCGAAAGGGTTGATCCGCACTCCGTGCTCGCCGAGGGCGACATAGGTCCCGCCGACCGCCGCTGCGAGCCGCGCGTACTCGTCTTCTGGATCCACGACCAGCACCTGCACGCCCTGATACAGAGAACGCAGCGCCTCCAGTTTCGTCAGGTACGACTTGCCGGCGCCGCTTCGTGCGAGCACGACGGAGTTGTGGTTGTCCATAGCCCACCGGTCGACCATGACCAGCCCTGAGCCAGTCGCGTTGGTTCCGAGCAGCACCCCGCCGCTGCTCGGGGCCGGAAGGTCCGGGGAGGCGAACGGGAACACCGTCGCCAGGGCCTCGGTGTCGAAGGTCCGGCGGATCCGCATTGGGTCGAGTCCCAGCGGTAGCGTCGCGGTCCATCCCTGCACTGCGCGGAACGTGGCGGGGATCAGCCGCAGCAGCATCCCCTCACACAGTGAGCGCACTCTGGCGACCTCGGCAGCGAGGTCGTGTTCGGTCGCGGCGTGGACCGTGAGGTAGATCCCGACGCGGAACAACTTGCCCGCCCCGCACGACACCCGATACGCCAGCTCACGGGCATCGGCCGCAGCGGCTTCCAGCTCCGGATCATCCAGACGCTCGCGGGACGCGCCGTGCCGACGGGAAGACTCCAGCCGGGCCCGCTGTCTGCGCAGCCGGTCAGCTGCCTGGGCTGACGGGATCGGCTCGATGTGGATCGCGACGTCCAGGCGTCCGGGGTAAGCGAACAGCGGCTCCAACCATCCGGCCATCACCTCGGCCGGGTAGTCCGCCACCGCGAACGACGCCGCGAAGCCATCCCCGATCCGCAGATGTTTCGCGCAAACCTCCAGGCTGTCCGGGCCGTACCACGAACTGGGCTGTCGGGCGGCTCTTCGATACATGATCGACTCCCTATTCAGTTGTGGCTGTTCAGGGGTTAAGCGCGGCGTGGATCACGGTAGTCACGTCCCGCGCTTCGACATGGCGGACGCCGACCTCACATCCCGCAAGATGGGCGGTGGCTTCGGCGACACGCCGCGCCAGATGCACGCCGGCGTCCGATCCCTCCTCGTGGACCACGAGCAGTACGCCGCGGTCCAACAGGTATCCGCGCCCGGCAATGTCTTCGAGGAAGTCAGCGTGTTCCCGGGCCGCCGCCTCCAACGCCGGATGCGACAGGCCCGGCGCGGCATCGCGTAGAGCGGCGACCCGGTCGGCGAGGTGGACCGGGCGAGAGGAAGAGGCAACCTGCACTGGCCCGGTCAGAGCGTTGAGCCACTGGGCGAACCCGCCGATCAGCACGTCCTGCTCAGCCGGCGTACGCAGCGCGAAGTTCACCGTCGAACAGGTCGCAAGCAGGCTCGCACCGTCCCGGCCGAGGTCCACCACACCATCGGACTCGATCTCACGGAGCGGACCCGCGAACGGTGCCGGGTCGTTTCTGCTTCGGCCCATCACGTCGTCCAGGAAGGCCGGCGGGCGACCTACGCCTTCGGGCGCGAGGACCTGACGCTTTGGTGAGCGTGCGTGACGCAGCGCCGTTAGTGCGAACCGGTCAAGGCTCAGGCCGTCACGGCTCATCGTCACCGCGACCGCGACAAGCACCAGGACCAGGGCCCCAAGCGGCAGGAACACCAGAGGTGGTACGAGCGGACGCGAAGCCTGGAACAGCAGATAGAGCGCAACAGCGGTCGCGGCGAGGATTCCAGCCTGCCTCACGGTCAAACCCAACAGGACGCGGTCCTCCTGATCCACATTCGCGGGGATCTTCGCCGCAGCACGGCCGTTGTACATGCCCTCTGACATCTCCTACGACTCCTTCTTCCTCGGCTTCGCGGGACTCGGTCGCGGCGGTGTGGCGTGCGGTAGCGGCGCGAGGGTCGTCGGGGAGAACAGGGCCGGGTGCACCACGCCCGACCGGCCGACCGCGGACGGTCCCGGCGGCGGGAGCAGCGGTTCGGGCCGAACCGTCGGCGCGGGCCTGGGGAACAGGCCCATCTGCCGGCCCCGCGGTTCGGGACCGCTGCGAGAGAGCATCCGACCGAACGGACCAGATGGCAGTTCCAGCGGCGTCGGGACGGGCGGAAGCGCGGTGCGCACCGGCGGACCGTGCGGACGGGCCGGACGCTTGGCGCCCGGAGACCCCGATGTCAGCGCTCGCTGCGGACCGCCGACCAGGCCCGTGCGCGGGGCCGGGCCGTGGGGTCGGGGGTTGCCCGGCGTCCCCAACCCGCTTCCGGAAGTCCCATCGGCGCCCGGCTGTGTGGCGGTGACGGTTTCTGGCGCGGGACGCCACCCGCCCTGACTACCGCCACCGCCACCGCCACCGGAACCGGGTCGCCACGGTGCGAGCCCCGACCCGGGCGTCGGCGGAGCAGGTGGGATCGGGCGCGGAGGCGTCGGGAATAGGCGGTGGCGCATCGCAGCCCCCATGTATGGGGCGACGCCCCCCAGCCCTCGGTACAGGATCAGGTTCCGGGCCAGTCCTGACATCGGCCCGCCCTGAAGCGGCGAGCGGCCCAGCACGATCCGCTTGATCCAGCCGGGAATCTTCAGCAGCACCACGAACAGGCACAGGCAAATCAGCAGGTCCAGGAAGGTGCCGCCGTTCGGCAGGCCCATGATCGTGTTGGCCTGCGGATCGAAGAACACCTGTACGGCCGTGATCAACACCAGCGCCTGCAAGGTCTGCACCGCAATGCACCCGAATACCGCCCGCCACCACAACTTCGCCACGCCCTCCGTCTGCGGAAGCGCATGGCACGCGAACGCCAGCGGCGCGCCGGCTGTGAGGACCACCAGGATCGCCGCGCGAATGAGGTAGCCGACCAACAGCGCCGCTCCGAGCACCGCGAGTACCAAGCCGATGAGCAGGAAGAACAGGTTCATCGGGCCGGTAGGTAGGAACAGCTTGGCCACGATCAGCGAGGTGAGCATGTTGCCGATGCCGTCGGCGGCCACCTTGCCGTCCATCAATGCCGAACTGAGGGCGTTGCCGACCGCGACGATCTGGTTGATCGCCCACAGCGAGGCGTTGGATGCGACCACGCCGATCAGCAGTCTCGGGAGGACCTGCTTGAGCGAGTAGCGGCTCTGCACCGTCTCGTGGCCCATCACGGTAACCCCGGCGACGAGGACGAACAGCACGTACAGCGTGTTAGCAGTGATGAGGACGCCGTCCCAGACCTGCGCGATCCGCCCATCAGCGAGATTCGGCGATGAGAGCAGTGTCGCTCCGAGAAGGTGCAGCACCGGGTCGAGCGCTAGTTTGACCAGCTTGCCGAACCATTCGTCGATCGCCTTCTCGATTTGGCCGGGGATGTCCAGCCACCCTGGATCCGACGGCGCCGGCGCCTCCTCGCCTGGGACCGGTCCGCTTGGTGCGGGAACACCAGAGTCGGGTGAGAATCCCGGCCCGTAGATCCCCGGCAGTTGCGGCGACGGGCTCGGCGGCGGATTCGCCGGGGTAGTGACGCCCGGCGGCGCTGGTACCGGCGTCGGATCGGCGACCGCCGGACCAGGGAGTCCGAGCACCAGGAGGACGGCTGCGCCGACCAAGGCCATACCCCGGCCGACGCAAACCGTACGCTTGAACACGTCAGTGCCCGGCCATGCCACACAGCGCGGCGACAAGCGGCACCTTCAACAGCGTCGCGTAGGACGCGGTGGTCTCCTGCCTCATTGCCTGTCGGTGTGCATCGCTGGCCGGCGTCGCGGTCTTGGCGACTGTTGCGGCGTAGGCCAGCAGCCAGGGGCAATGGGACGCGTCTACGGTATCCGTCACCTCCTCCGGGCTCGGAACGGTGATGATATGCGCGGGTGGGACCGGTGCCGGGGTTGCAGCGGCGGCCGGGAACGCCAGGTATCCGCCGATCAAGCCGCACGAGGCGGCGACAGCAGTGGCGAAACGAATCAAGACAAGGTTCATCGAAGACTCCTTGCTTCAAGAGGTTGAGTAAGAGGGTTCGGTACAGCCCGATGCTCGAGCCTGGTCAGGCGCCGACGATGCCCTGCAGGACCGAAACCAGCGCGGGGGCCAGCACGGCGAGGATGTATCCAACGGCTGCGGACTTCAGCGCGCCCTTGGCCTTTTCCACCTCGCCCGGGTCGCCGCCGGCCATCACGTAACGCAGCCCGCCGATCGTGAGGAACAACGTGGCGACCCCGGCGAGGATCCCCACGATCCAGTCCCGGACGTTCGAGATGACCTGCGGCAGCGTCGCCGCCGCGACCAACTGGGCATGGTCCCCGGCATTAGCCGCCGGGGAGTGGGTTGCGGAGAACAGCATCAGAATCCCACTGGCCACCAGGACCAGTCCGGCGCGGCGGCGCCGGTAGACAGAGGCAGCTGGTGGGCGGCGCCGCAAACGATGTCTGTGGTTGACACGGTTGGGGACCATGGCTGGTTGTCCCTTCGAGGAGATGGGGCTGCCGTATCAAGCAGCGAGGCCGCGCACTGCTGCCTCGGGCCCTGAAATCCGCGTCGGCGCCGTAAAACGGTCTACGCTTCCGCCGACTTCACCCACCTGGCCCCGGCCGTCATCCTCACTGACCAGATCGGCAGCATCGGTCAGCCAGCCGACCAGGCGGGCCTCGGCCTTGCGCCGCCGCATCCGCAACGCATTCGCCGTCGTCCCGAGCGCCTCGCCAACTTCGATCAGCGACCGGCCGTCCAGCCGAGTGGTGACGATCAGATCAGCCTCGAACTGCGAGACCACACCCTCGGCGACGGCCCTGGCGACTACCAGGTCGACGTGCCCGAAGTCCTGCTTCGGCGGCGCCGACGCTGCCGCTTTCGCAGCGCGCACAGAGTTCGCCTCCACGTACGCACAGCGCCGTGCCGAGCGGTACACAGCCCAGCAGATCCGCGTCATGATCCCCGGCCGATCGATGTCCACGGTCTTGACCGCGTTCAAGAACCCAGCCATCACCTCAGCGGCCAGGTCCTCGGTGTCGGTGTTCGGGAAGTCGCGCCGGAACTGCTTCAGCGTCCCCAACAGCGCCGGCATCGCGACCCCAGCCGCACCAATCGTCCACTCGTTGCCACAGGTCCGCGCCCGACGGATTAGCTCGGCCCACACCGCATCTCGCACGGCCACCGGAGTAGCCGCGTCAAGCAGCGCCCTCTTCAGCTCATCCAGGACGATCTGGCGCTGAGGCAGAGGCGCGCCGAACACGGTCCCGTCGATCGTGGGCGGGTTGGAGGAGACGCACAGGCTGTGGAAAGACTCAGCTACGCCGTCCAGCGCGTTGCGAGTGACAGGGCGGTTCGAGATTGCGGTGTTCACGGTTCGTATGCCTTTCGCAAGAGGCGGGCCGAGTGGTTCGGCCCCTGCCCTTCCAGCTACGACCACCCCCGTGAAGCGCCGATAACATGAAAGTGAGTTAGTACCCTGTGAAATCGTGGAACCAGGCCACTGCCCTCCGGCCCACGATTACTGGAGCCACTCTCGCAGCTGGTGATCGTCCGAGACGGCGAAGGCTCGTTCACCTGCGGATTTCACGCTCTCAAGCGCCTGGGACGCCCGTGGCATCTCCGGCTGTCACGCGTGAAATCAGTTCCGGGATAACTTCACCCAGACAGCCAGCGAGCGCGAAGGGCGCTCGGAGCGCCATCGTCAAATTACCCGTCGATCCCGGCTCTGGATAAGGCCGCCGACAGCACGATTTGACTCGGATTTCACACCCGACTCGCGGGATCCACACTGAAGAAGTCTCGAGCTGTGACGACCAGCTCAGCGGGCTTGGTGGGCTGGGCGGTAGGCGTTGGATTCCATGGCGGTGGATGTTGGCCGAGAGCCCATCAGCCATCGATCTTTGGCATCGAACCCTCGCTGCCGTCCCCCTTCGACGGGGGTCACGGGTCGTCTAGCGTGCTAAGTCGGCCGCCGATCGCCAGGCTACCGATCCGCTAACGAATATCCGTACGGCTACAGGAAGGGGCAACGTACAGCCTGGTGGCCTGCTCGCAACCGTACGTAATCCAACGGCACTCAAATATCACCCACCAGAAGGACCGCCGAGACCGACTCGTTTCTCCCTACCTGACCAGGGCATTCATCCGTCAATATTTTTACATCTTAGGTGAATCGTTAGACGGCTTGAGTGAGGACTAAGTGGCAGTCATGGGAGAATCCCCTTCAACTGACATCGGCGCCGATATCCGTACCCGACTGAATGCAGTCGGTGGGGTGATCCGAATCGTCGATCCGGATGTCAAAGTCCGTGCGGACTGGCGGCGTGCCTACGGGAGGCTCATAGCGGACGACCCGGACTTCGCCAAGTCGGTGGTCTTCTCGGGGTGGCAGAGCGGTGACCTGCTCATCGCGCTCGCACCATCGAAACGTGAGCACCGGCCTTCGCCTCAGATCCGCTTGAACAACCACGCGGTACGCGTTGGCGAGCGAAGCTGCGCGACGCCGGATTCGACATCACCGTCGCGCCGGGCACTGCGTGTGCTGAAGGCGTTGGCCAAGGAGGCGAAGCAGCGTGGGCACCAGGTGATCCCGGCGAAGAACGTCGCCGGCAAGCCAGGCGAGATCTGTATCGCCGTTGATGGGCGCGAGTTCGTCCTGGCATTGGTCGCAAGCGGTGACCAGTTGAGGTTCTGGCTGGTTAGTCACCGCTTCGGCCGTCGGGCCTGGGGTGATGGCAAGCGGCATCGGATCGAGCAGAAGCTCGGCAAACTCCTCGACGAACTGGAGTATCGCGCCGACGAGGCCCGTCTTTGCCAGGAAGCACGCGAACGAGAAGACGCCCAGCGACGCGCTGCGCTACAGCCGTTCCTGGAACGTGCCCGCGCTGAGTTCGAGCGGGACCAGCGCAACAAGGCGATGCGCGAGTTGGCTGAGCAATGGCGGGTCGCCTCCGACCTGCGTGCTCTGTGCGACAGCGCTCGCGACAGTGCCACACAGGGCCAACTCCCGCCGGCCGCCACGGCCTTTGCGGAGTGGGTCCAAGACAACTCCGAGTGGATTGAAACCCTAAACGGTTCCCCGAAGCTTCCCTCCATTCCCGAGCCGACCATCGACGACCTCACCCCCTACCTGGCCGCATACGAAGAAATGAGAACGCTGTGACAAGCCTGACCATGAGCTCCGCCGGATCAGACGAGAATTTGTCTGGCCAGATGCTGTTCCGCGACTATGTGGAACGCACCTGGCTACCGGGCCACGTCGTGGAAGCCATCACCCGCCAGGGCTACACGTACGCCATGTACCGGCACATCATGCCTGTATTCGGCGGCATCCGCCTGGCCGACATCACCAAGCCGATGATCCGCCAATGGGTAGCCGACCTCATCGCCAACGGCGCACAGCCGCCGACGATCAACGACCTGAGGATGCTGCTCAGCGCTGTGTTCACTACAGCGCTCGAGGACGGCCTCGTCGACGTCCATCCCTGCAAAGGCGTAAAGGTGCCCCACGTGCCTAGTCAGCCCCGGCGCATCGTCACTCCGGAAGAGTTCGACCGCATCTGTCGTGGTATCCATAATCCGGAGATGCAGCTCCTCGTGGAGACCGCCGTGGAGACCGGCCTGCGCTGGGGGGAGCTCACCGAGCTGCGCGTCTCAGACCTGACCCCGAAGACCCGGATGCTCACCGTCAGCCGCGCGGTCGTCTGGCTCGCGCGCGATTTCCACCCAACCGGCGGCCATTTCCTCGTCAAGCCCTACCCCAAAGGCAAGCACTACCGGCGCTTCAAACTCAGCGAGGAGATCACCAAGCAGCTGCTCGCCCACATCAAGGCCCTGGGGCTACGCCCCAACGACCTGATCTTCGCCATCCGCAAATCAACGCTGGCCAAGTCACGCCCGCAGCGCCCCGACCCGGCCAGCCTCGGCCTGAGCGACCCCGCGCTCAACGGCCACCGGCACTGGCACGGCACCACCACCTGCTACGCGAACGGCTGCCGCTGCCAGCACTGCCGCAACGCCTGCGCCGACTACCGCGCCGAACGACGCCGCCAAGGCAAAGACCACCCCCGCAGCCCACGCAAACTCGACACCGACGGCCACATCCCCAACCGCTGGTTCCGCAGCGAAATCTGGCTCCGTGCCATCGAGGACGCCGACCTCGGCTTCCACGTCCGCATCCACGACCTACGCCACGCCCACGCCTCCTGGCTACTCGCCGGCGGCGCAAGCCTGCAAGCCGTGAAAGAACGCCTCGGCCACACCGACATCGCCACCACCGCCAGATACCTACACACCCTGCCCGACACCGACCAGACCGCCCTGGACGCACTCGACAAGATCCGCCGACCCAAACTCCCCCGAGACCTCGGTGCGCTCGGTCAACGCTGAGGCATAAACAGATCATTGGACCAGTGCCGAGTCCTTCTTTCCGTCCTCCCAGGCGGCATCAACATAGGTCGGCACGCCACGAGGCGTCCGGCGAAGGGTGATACGGCCCGTGACTTCTTGGGCGAGGCGCTGACCAGCGACGAGGACGTCGACTGCCTGATCGCGGGCTTCGGCAGGCAGCCAGGAGGCTCGCAGTAGCGCCAACAGCGGATCGACCCCGCGGGTACCCTTTTAGGTAGCTTGTGCCGATATTATCGGTTCTTGCGGCGCGACGCCTGGCCGGATTTGCGGCGTTGCTTGCGGGCCTTCTCAGAGCGGTCTGCGTGATCTCGCCGTCCCGGCGGCGACTGAAGAAGCCTCACCAAGGCGTTCCTAGCAGCCTGATCGTCATCCAGGAGGTAGGGCGGGCTCGGCCTCAGTGCCGCCTGTGGTTTCGCGAGTTCTTCTGCGAGCGCATCGAGTAGTTCGGAGCCGTCTGTATAGGCGATGAGTTCGACGGGCTGGCCGAACTGGATCTCCTGGCCCTGATTGGTCATCTGATAGCTGTAGTCCTTGAACCCGGCTACGCCTGCAGTCTCTCCTCGCGCCAGACCCTTGGGAAGGGTCGTCTTACTCGCCCGGGCATCCTGCGTACGTCGGGCGTTGGGTGAAGCAAGGTGGGGACACAAAATGGCGCTGTAGAGCATGCATGCCCGGTGGCCGGGCCCTTCGTGGGCTGGCGCCAGGTTGATCCACGGCAGGCCGGTTTCCAGTGCCTGGGCTATGGTATCGGCCATATCGTCGTGGACGACGCGCCACACCGGACCCCGCTTCATTGGCAGCCCGCAAACACTGCATCGGCGCTCGACGAGACAGATGAGCGTCCGGATGCTGCTCAGCGACGCGAATAGTGGCTGGCCGTCCTCCCACGGAGTGATCGCGGGAATCGGGTAGCCGCGGGCATCGCGTGGCCGGGCCGCGACGGCAGCGGGCATAGGAATGCTGTCTGGACGACTGGTCATCGCAGGCCGCTATTCGAGGGAAGCAGTTGAGACATGTCAGGCCCTCGTGTGGGTCAGGCCGGCGGCGGCGACGACGCCAAGCAGTCGGGTGAGTTCCTCTTCAAACTCACTGGTTTCGTCGAAGGTACCGGTCAAGGCTCGCCCAAGTTCACGAAGGAGGATGCCGGCGTAGCGGTCGAGGTTGTGCAACAGATCTCGTCGCAGGATGACGCGCCGCTCTTGCGGATCCCAGAGTCCGAGGATGGGCTGACCACCCTCATCGAGTCGCATTGTCTCGGAGATGACAATATCGATGCCGGTACCGCGAAGGTTGGTTTTGGCGAGGGAGACGATAGGGCTGGTCATGTCGAAGACGGCGCGTTCGACTGGGTTGAGTTCGGCGGGATCGACGATGACGAAGACCAGGCTGTCGTTGAACTCTTGGCGGTACGCTTCCAGGTCGATCATCGGGCGGCCGTCGAGGTCGGTGGTGCTGCCGAGGGAGCGGGCGATGTCGTCGGGGACCACAACCGGCCGGTAGCCATCGTCAATCGCATGCCGCAGAGCCTGGTTATCGCCATGCTGGATCCAGGGGGTGATGAACACCACCTTCTCGTTGGTCTGCAGGACCCGGCAGGCGTGTAACGCGACGTCGCGCCAGGATAGTTCGTCGTGCATGGTGCCGCTGGTGTACTGGCCGAGGTCGTCGGTGAGGGGCCCGGCGACCTGGCTGGATCGGCAGGCGGTCAGGATCTTCTTGACCTGGGCGGAGTAGGCGCCGCGGCCGACGTTGCTGCGCTCCCGGTTGAGTGCCCGCTCCAGTTCGGCGGACAGGCGGGTGATGTTGTAGGAGAACAGGAAGTTCGGCTCAGTGGCCACCATGAGGCCTTTGACGTAGATCCTGGCTTCGTCGGCACCTGCCCGGCGAGTGAGCACGTCCCCGAGCCTGGTCTGTTCCAGAGGTGTGTCGCCGCTGTAGCGAAGAAAGAACCCCTTGGCGATGGCCACGTCGTCGTCGCTGACGCCGCTCAGACAGATGTCGGTGCCAGCCAGGTGGGGGTCGGCGGGTGGTGTGACCAAGGCATGAAGGGTGATGACGTCGGGAAAGCCGCTCTTGGCGCGCATGCCGGTGGTGATGTCTCCGTGGCCGGAACGGATATTCACGATGATCTGGTTGCGGTCGAAGACCGCCAGGGCATCCTTGAGGCCGACGCCGAACTTCCCAATAACGTCCTGATGCTGGTGTTTTTCAGGGTTCTCGTTCTGGGTCAGGTGTTCGTAGCGGATGCCTCGGCCGAAGTCGCGTATGTGCCAGTCGCCTCGGCCGTCCTTGACGATCTGCGGCTCGGCGGTGCCGGTGATGACGTGCTCGTCGAGTGCGTTGGCGATAAGCTCGCGGATCGCGAACGCGACCTGCCAGTGTTCGAGCACCTCGCCGATGTTCAGATCGAACGCCTGCTCCATGTCCGTTAACCCCCTCCGGCATCGGATCTCTGTCTGATCCAACCATCAACGGTCGGTTGTAAGTGACAGAACCCTGAAACAGTGTCTTGAACGGAGGTTCAGTCGTTACAGGGGAACGGCAGGTCCGGGATACGGGTCTCGCAGGCATACTCGTTACCTGAGGTTCGTAATCCACGTGATAGCTGATCCGGGGTCCATTGCCTGCTCGAGGTTGTCAATGGTTCGCGGAGACCAGTGCTTGTCCGCTGTGGCCATCACCAGCTCGTCGGCGGTGAGATCGTGGACGAGCCGTTTGAGCCTTCGGCAGCGTTCGATCTCGGCGTCGGGAGACTCGTCGAGCTTGTCGCCTTTCTTCGCCTCGCCGATGACAATGCGGCCATCGACGATGGCCCACAGGTCAACCTCGAGATCGGTCTCGCCTTGCCGGCGCACGATGACCTCGGGCATGTGCAGGAAGGAACGGGCTGTCACGGCCAGCTGGTTGAGGGCGAGGATCGGGACGTGGATGTTGTTATCCAGCGCCAGATAGACGATCTCGTCGAGGCTATAAAACCATTCAGGCTCGTGAGCTGCCGTGGTCCAGGCGCCTTCGGCGATGGCGTTGTGCTGTCGGCAGCGCGGACACCGGTAGCCGGGGCCGATGTCCGCAAGATGGTAGAAGGAGGAGTCGGCGCACAGTCTGCATCGCAGGATCAACCCGCGGTGGGCGATTCCGCGGTCTAGGAATCGGTCGATCATGGCGCGTCGCGTCGGCTTGTCCATGCCGGTGAGCTTGTCGATGTCCGACATCCGTAGGTACTTGCGGTCGTGGTGGATACGGCCGTAGCTCCGATCGTTCGAGATCCAGTGGTTCAGCAGGCAGCGGGTCGCGGAGTCCGCGTGGAGGTCGGCTGCAAGTGCCAGTAGCCCTCCCCACATGTCGAGAATATGGCGGGTGTAGCGACCTTTGTCAGACTCCTCCATGTTGGCGCCACATCGGTCCAGCAGGATCCGGAAGATCTCGGCGGCGTCCGGGAAGTGCAGGCGGGTACGGGTGAGTATCTGGGACAGTGGGCTGCCGTTGAACCGGGCGATCTTGCCGTGGGAGTCCACGCTGATCCCGGCTGTGCTGGACCGCACGGCGCCCGGGATCAGGACCTCCGAGCCTGCGGCCTTCAGCGTGTCCTGTACCGCCCAGCGGGCGGGCAGGATGTGGCCGAGGCGTTCGACGTCTACGCGCCAGCGGCACGCATCCGGAGAGGTGCTGCGGGCCTTCGACGGGCGGAGGACCTCCAGGGTACGTTGCATGTCGGCACCGACGAACGGCTCAGACGATTCCGTCGCAAAGTGCTCAGCATCCAGCAGAGCAAATGTCCGCTTCACCGGGACTTCCTTGGGGGTGCAGATCCGCATGCTGAGAGGCCCTGGGACGGGAATTCCGTAGCCGGTGTCGAACCACCCGGTTGCCAGCAGGCTGGTGCGGACTGCCCCGAGCTGGTTAGCGGTCAAGGTCAGCGAGGTCAGCAGGATCTCGTGCTCGCCGTAGTGGGAGCGCCGCAAGCGGGACAGTATGCGGGTCAAGACGGTGCACATGACTTGTGCGGATTCGTCGTTGAGCGTGTCCGGGTGTAGAGGCAGCCAGAAGGTGTTGACGTTGGTGACGCGCTGCCGGGTGTAGGTATAGCAGAAGTCTTCCGCGGAGTCGCCGCAGACCACGACGAGCGGGGCCGGGTTGAAGGAGTCTCTGTCCAGGCGTCCGAACCTGTCACATCCCAGACGGGAGTGGGCGGCCGGCGTGTACGCCGTGAAGTCCTGTTGAAGCTGCTCGGCGATCCCCGTCTCGCCGGTTATGCGTGCGGCGAGGTGCTTCGGGAGGGTGTCAACTTGTTCAGTCCAGGCGTACTCCAGCAGCGCGGCCAGGTCGGTCGGCGTCGCGGCCACGCTTTGAAACTCCGTTTCCTCCCTGCTTTGCAGGTGGGTCCGGTAGCTGGGGGCGATCAGGCCTGAGCGGGCACCGACCATTAAACGCACCAGTGGCGGCAGAGCGGACATGTCGATCTCGGTGACGCGTTCGGGTGCGTAGTCCAGATGGCACATGTCCACCAGGCCCTGCGGCGGGGCGCTGTCGGCCGAATATTGCCCGTGGACGACGACGTGCTCGTTGACCGCAGGCGCCAGCTTGCTACGGATACGCTCGTCATCCGCGGTCTCAAAGAAGCTGCCGCTGGGCGAGAGGAGCTCCGGTGCCTCAAGCGCCTGTCTCGCTTCCTCTTCCGTCACATGGTTCCGCTCGGCCCAGTCTTTGGCGCGCGAGACGATGTATTTCTCATACGCGGTGGGATCCGACATTCGCAGGCCCAGAGGGGTTCGGGCGAAACAGACCCACTGGTCAGCATCCAGGGCGGCCAGCAGAGGCCAGAACGGCTCGGGGATCTTCCCGTTCGGCGTGCAGGCGGCCAGGCCGTTGGCGTCCCCGCCCCAGGTGCGTGCGTAGCATTCGAGCATCCGCAGCGCATCGGCATGCCAGCCGCCCTCGGAGCAGATCAACGTGACGGCCCGCGGCGGGCGGACGCTAATCAGCACCGTCTGGTACGTCACCTGCTCTGCCGCGTGGGTCACGCTGTCCTCCGCTCATCGGACCTGCAGCATCGACTCAGCTCCCGCAGGAACCCGTCTTTGCCGCACTGAGCCTACGTGCTGGCGGCGACATCGTCCGGCCATTCGGCGACGCCGAGGAAGTCGACGCCGGTTCGTATCGATTCAGAAAATCCGCTGGTCACGGGGCCGCAGGTAACCGAAGGCGTGGCGTTCGAAGGCTTGACCGAGAACTCGGCGGTGCGCTTTTAAGCCAACCCTTGGACAGAGTCTCGACAGTTCCAGGGCTGTTTCTGTCGTGTGGCTCACTCAGGTCTCCGAGTGCGGGGTGAATGTGGGGGTTGAGAGCAGGTAATCGCGATGATAGGTCCGGCGACCCGCGCTGGCGCTCGTGAGTCCAGCGTCGCCGCAGGCCGGTGGGCTGCCTGCGGTATTGGACATGCCGTCGGCGGGGCGGTTGTTGGGGATCGGACGGTCCTGGGCGTATCGGTTGGCTGCGGCTAAGGAGTTCCCACGCCCCGCGCCCCCAGCGGCCGCCAGCGGCGGGCGGTGGGCGCGGGGGAGCACGGACCAGGTCGTCACACGGTGATCACTCGCTGATACAGCGGCGGTAGGGAGTCGAGTAGAGGATAGGAGTGATCATCGTGACTACGCGTCGGCGGTCAAGAAGTGCAGCTGCCGGGTGCCCGTGCCGGCGGCGGACGGCTCGCCGGTGCTGGGCGCGGCGGGCAAGCTGAAGCAATCCCGGATCGGTTCGACGTGTCCGAAGCTGCGGCACGGATCGGGGTGGATCCTTCGCACGCGTCGTGGCACTTCCAGACCAGGTTCCAGGCCGCGGGGGTCGATTGGCAAGTCGTAGCCCGGGGCGGGATTGACACCCGACCCGAAGCCGAGGAGCAGCTGACGGCGGTGCGGAATAGCTGGTGGGACACGCGGGACCCGAATCCATGAGCTTTAGCTGTACGGGCCAGTGCCCTTCGCTATCCCTCGAGCCATTCCGCCGAAGCGGTGAATGCGGAGGCCGCGGAGACCGTTTTCCGGACTCGGGGCGGACTTCTGGAGCGTCAAGATCCTCGCCACGCACGACTCGATGCGGTGAGGGGTCCACAGCGATACAGAAGGACAACTGAACATGCCCGGCAAGCAAGCCCGCCCAGTCGAACCTGACACCCCGGTGTCGGTCTGGTCTACTGCCCAGTCCGACTCCCGCACTCAGCGGCGAGGCCGCTACCTCCCAGCCTCGATGGCTCACCCCGGCAAGATGCTCCCGGCGATCGCCCGCCACGCCATCGAGCACTACACCTCCCCCGGCGACCTGGTGATCGACCCGATGTGCGGGATCGGAACCACGCTAGTCGAGGCCGCGCACCTCGACCGGCTCGCGATCGGCGTGGAGTACGAGAAGCGCTGGGCCGACCTGGCACTGGACAACGTCACCCACGCCACGGAGAACGGCGCCCCCGGCTACGCCACCGTCGTCCACGGCAACGCCCGCCGCATCGACAAGCTCCTGGGCCGCGACACCGCCGGACGCGCCGCACTCATCCTCACCTCCCCGCCCTACGGCGCGTCCACCCACGGCCAAGTCCGCACCACCCGCGACTCCGGGCAGCCAAACGTCGCCAAGTCCGACTTCCACTACAGCCACGACCCGGGCAACCTCGCCTATCGCGGTATCGAGGAGCTGTTCGAAGGGTTCACCGAGATCCTCAGCAGCTGCCGCACCCTGCTCAAGCCCGGCGGATTCCTTGTCATCACCACCCGCCCGATCCGTTCCAAGCGCCAGATGATCGACATCCCGAACCTCGCGCTCAAGGCCGCCCTGGACGCCGGGTTCGAGAACTATGAGCGCTGTGTTGCACTGCTGGCAGCCGTCTCCGGCGACCGGCTCGTCCCCCGGCCATCGTTCTTCGCGAGCCTCAACGCCCGAAGCTCAAATGCCAACGGCGCCCCGCTGCATCTCGTCATCCATGAGGACGTCTTGGCCCTGCGTCGCAGCCCTGAGCCAGTACCCGAAGGACAGCCCGCCTCCGAAGTGAACGACAGCCTCGCAGCAGAAGTCACCTGCGCCTGCATCCCGCTGTTCAGCGACGAGACCGTCCGGCGGGCGGCGTGAGCCCGGCCAAAACCTTTGACCAAAGCCTTGATCTCTACGGCCGTGACGAGCGGCACTGGAGACATGACACAAAGCCAACGCCACCGAACCACCTCAAGACCGAAGGGCCCACAATGATCGTGCCTGAGACCGCACGCCCCGCCAAGCGCGGCCGGAGCACCGCCAGCGACGAACTCCTGAGCATCGCCGAGGTCTGCGACGAGCTCGGCGTCTCTCGCGCCACCTTCTACCGTTGGCGCGCGCATCGCAAGGGACCCGAGAGCCTCCGCCTTCCCAACGGCACCGTCCGCATTCGCCGCTCAGCGTTGGAGCAGTTCCTCACTGCTTGCGCGAAACGCGACGCCCACTGACCAGCCAGCTTCCCACTCCGGGGCCGCGCCCACGCGGCCCCGGCCGTCCCCCCGTTAGGAACAGAGCATGAGCAGCACGTTCGACGTCCGCATCTGGGGCATCAGCCCCTACAAGGGAGCGAAGAAGACTACATACAAGGTCCGCTGGTCCGTGGCTGGCCGAACCTTCCGCAAGACATTCGGCACCAAGGCACTGGCCGAAGGCTTCCGCGCGGAACTGATCAACGCCCAGCGCAAAGGCGAGCGCTTCGACACCGACGCCGGACTGCCCGAGTCCCAGCTGCGCGAACAGTCCAGCCGTCTCACCTGGTACCAGCACGCGACCGAGTTCATCGACATGAAGTGGAAGAGCCTGGAAGGGGGATCGCGACGAACCCTCGCCGAGTCGCTCGCCACCATCACCTGCGGGCTCGTCGACGCCCCGGACGGGTTCGCCGAGCCGCAGACGCTGTTCCGAGCGCTGGTCCACTGGGCCTTCAACAAACCTGCCCGCACATCCGGACCGCCGCCGGAGAAGTTCGAGGCCGCCATCGCCTGGATTGAGCGCCACTCGATCCGGCTGGGGACGCTCGCCAACCCCAAGGTCGCCCGCCACGCCTACGACTGCACCCACCACGCGGCCGACGGAACACCACTGAAGCAGTCCACCGCCACGAACAAACGCAGGGCCCTCAGCGGCGCGATCAACTACGCCATCGAACTCGGACACCTGGACCACGACCCGCTACGGAAGATCAGCATCCCCAAGCAGCGGCGCGTCGTCACCGTCGACCGCCGTGTGGTCGTCAACCCCGACCAGGCCCGCGCTCTCCTGCACGCGGTGGCCTCGCTGGGCGAGGCGGGCCGACGACTCGTCGCGTTCTTCGCCACCATCTACTACGCAGGACTACGCCCCGGCGAAGTGGTCGCGCTACGCAGGGAAGACCTCCACCTCCCCGAGACCGGCTGGGGCGAGCTGCGGTTCTACGAATCCAGCCCCTACTCAGGATCAGCATGGACCGACAACGGCGAAGCCCAGCCACGCAAGGCCCTAAAGCACCGCGCCGACGGAGAATGCCGAATCGTCCCCGCCCACCCCGAACTCGTCGCCCACCTCCGCAAGCACCTCGACACCTACGGCACGACGCCCGACGGACGACTGTTCGTCAACGGCAAGGGAAACCCCATCACCTACGGCAGCTACGGCGCCATCTGGGAACGCGCCCGCGAAGTCGCACTGACGGAGACCCAGGCCGCGTCGCAGCTCGCCGGCCGTCCCTACGACCTCAGACACGCGGCGGTGTCGACATGGCTCAATGCCGGCGTCGGCGCCCCGCAGGTCGCCGAATGGGCCGGGCACAGCGTCGAGATCCTGTTGTCCACCTACGCCAAGTGCATCGACGGCCAGGACGAACAAGCGCGCCAGCGCATCGAACGGGCGCTCGGGCCCACGGTCGACGAGGAACCGCCGACCCGCTGAAAACCGGGGCACGCATAGGGCACGGACAGCACCAAACCATGATCCATGACATATCTCGATGAAACGCCGAAATCGAGAATGCCCGGGTAAGAAATTGGGCCCGACCTGGTCAAACCCGCCCCTGAAATGCAAAAATGCCGCCCGACTATGTCGGGCGGCATATGCAATCGTGGAGCCGGCGGGAATTGAACCCGCGTCCATCGGCGGCTTGCCAGGGCTTCTCCGGGCGCAGCCTGTGTTCGCTTTTCTCGGCCCCGGCAGTCTCACAGGCACGCTGCTGACAGGCCCATCCACATTAGTGTCCCGTCGGGCCCTGTGGCCGTGCCCGGCGGTGGATCCTCCTAATGATGTCTTACCGGGCCGGAGGCGCTCCCGGGTCGACAGAAGTCATTACCTGATTATTGTCAGGCGGCGAGACCGTAAGCGGTCTGCGACTTCAGCTGCGTCTTGTTGGCAGTTATTTTTTTTGCAGCGTGTGGTTAACGAGATCATCGCTGCTTCCTCGGCCCGCTTCCCCTGCCAAAACGTCCGATGTCGAAACCGTTCGGCCCCTTGTCGGACGACTCTGGTCGGAAACGTTTGGTTTTCTGACGCTTGGTCGTCTCTGTTCAGTTGTCAAACTTTCGGCTTCGGTTTCCCGGGGCCGTGATCCAAGAGTAGCGGTTCGGACCGGCAGACTCCAGCGGGTTCGCCGTGGGCGAACTGGGCGTCGGTGCGGTCTTTGCTTCTCGGTGCGGTGCTGGTCAGGGGGTCAGCGGCGCTTGTTGTTGCGCTTGAAGGCGGCGGCCATGGCGCGTTCGGCCTCGCGCTTGTTCTGGCGCTCCATGAGGGTCTGGCGCTTGTCGTAGGTCTTCTTGCCTCGGGCCAGGCCGATCTCGACCTTGACCTTGCCGTCCTTGAAGTACAGCTCCAGGGGGATCAGGGTCAGGCCTGTCTCCTTGGTCTTGCCGATGAGTTTGTTGATCTCGGAGCGGTGGAGCAGGAGTTTGCGGTTGCGGCGGGGGCTGTGGTTGGTCCAGGTGCCCTCCGCGTACTCCGCGATGTGGACGCCCTGGAGCCAGACCTCGGCGTCCTTGATGACCGCGTAGCCGTCGACCAGGCTGGCTCGGCCGGCCCGGAGGGACTTGACCTCGGTGCCGGTCAGGGAGATGCCCGCTTCGTAGGTGGCCTCGATCTCGTACTCGTGGCGCGCCTTCTTGTTGCGGGCGATGACCTTCTGGCCTTGTTCCTTCGGCATGGGGTTCATTATCCCCGATGAACGGCGCTAGACCTTCAGGTATTTCCGCAGGGACAGGGCGCTGGCGCCGACGGCCATCAGCAGGCCGACCGGGATCAGGATCAGGACGGTCACCACCACCTTGTCCCAGCCGATGAAGCTGGTGAAGGTGAAGTTGGGGGCCAGGACCCGGTCGATGAGGAAGAACTTGAAGCTGGCCACGCCCAGGGTGGCGACCGCCACGCCGCCGAGGCCGGCCACCGCGCCCTCCATCAGGAAGGGTAGGCGGATATAGAAGTTCGAGGCTCCCACCAGGCGCATGATGCCTGTCTCCCGGCGCCTGCTGAACGCCGACAGCCGGACCGTGTTCACGATCAGCATCAGCGCCAGGCCCACCATCACGATCGCGACCGTGGTCGCCGAGACGGTCAGGCCGTTGAACAGCTTGAACAGCGGCTGCAGGATGGTGCGCTGGTCCGACACCGTCTCCACGCCCTGCTGCCCCTGGTAGGAGCTGATCATGGCGTCGATGTTCTCGGTGCTGGGGTTCTTCAGCTTCACCCGCAGGGAGGCCGGGATCTGGTCCGGGGTCACGTACTCGGCCATCGAGGTGCCGCTGGTGCTGCCCTTGGACTGCTGCTGGTACCGGGCGAAGGCATCGGCCTGGCTCTCGGTGAAGACGGTCTGCACCAGGGGGTTGGCCTGCAGGGTGGACTGCAGGGAGTTCATCTGGTTCTGCGTCGCGGCGCCGCCGGCGCAGGTGCTGGGATGCAGGGTCGCGTCGTCCTTGGTGCACATGAACACCGTGACCTCGACCTTGTTGTACCAGAAGTCCTTCATGTGGCTGGTCTGGAACAGCATCAGCAGCGCCACGCCGAGCATGCCGAGGGCCACCGCCGCGGAGACGACGACCGCGACGGTCATCGTCAGGTTGCGGCGCAGGCCGATGAAGATCTCGGACAGGACGAATTGTGCGCGCATGGTCGGGGGACTCCTATGAGTTCTGCTTTTAGTGCGGCGTCTTCGTGGGCGCTCTAAGGCTGCGTGGGCGCTTTAGCGGACGTAGCCGTACACGCCGCGCGACTGGTCGCGCACCAGGCTGCCGCTGTCGAGCTCCAGGACGCGCTTGCGCATCTGGTTCACGATGGCCTGGTCGTGGGTCACCATCACCACGGTGGTGCCGGCGCGGTTGATCCGGTCCAGCAGCTTCATGATGCCGACCGAGGTCTCCGGGTCCAGGTTGCCGGTGGGCTCGTCGGCGATCAGCACCATCGGGCGGTTCACGAAGGCCCGGGCGATCGCCACGCGCTGCTGCTCGCCACCGGAGAGCTCGTTGGGGAACCGGCCGCCCTTGCCTCCCAGGCCGACCAGGTCCAGCACTTCGGGCACCGCCTTGTTGATGACGGGCCGGGACTTGCCGATGACCTCCAGCGCGAAGGCCACGTTCTGCTCGACCGTCTTGTTCGGCAGCAGGCGGAAGTCCTGGAACACCGTGCCGATCTGGCGGCGCAGCTGCGGGATCTTCCAGTTGGACAGCTTCGCCAGGTCCTTGCCCGCGACCTGGACGCGGCCGGCGGTGGGCCGCTCCTCGCGCAGGATCAGACGCATGAAGGTCGACTTGCCGGACCCCGAGGAACCGATGACGAAGACGAACTCCCCGCGCTCGATCTCCAAAGAAATATCCTGCAGAGCCGGACGGTTCTGGCTCGGGTAGGTCTTGGTGACCCTGTCGAATCTGATCATGCCGGGTTCGCCTCCGCGACAAGCGCAGCGTTCAGGAAGCCCAGGCGGGCACTTATGCGTACGCTCGGTCGTAGTGTCACAGTAGAGATGACAGTACACGCCGGAAGTAGGGGTTCACGGCCCCTTCGGCCGGGAAGCACAATCCGCACCGGCTGCCGGCGGGTACGGAACACAGGAGGTGAGGCGGCATGTGCTGTGAGCACCTGATTTGCGCGAACTGCGCGGGGCCGGTGTCCGAGGGCAGGTGCAGCGTCTGCCGTGGCCAGAGGGCCCAGATGCACCACCAGACCGGAGGCCTGTCCGTCTCGGCGATGACCGCAGTCCTGTTGACCTTGCTCATCGCTGTGGCTTTTCTCACCACGACCATGCATTAATGGATCATCGGTATACGTGGTGCCCATATACATGAGAAAGCCGCTATATAGCACTCAGTGCGCTATATAGCGGCTTCTGTCCTTTTTAGGCGTTCTCGCGCTGCTTGCGCCAGCGGATCCCGGCCTCGATGAACTCGTCGATGTCCCCGTCGAGCACCGCGGTGGTGTTGCCGGTCTCGTAGTTCGTGCGCAGGTCCTTGACCAGCTGGTAGGGGTGCAGGACGTAGCTGCGCATCTGGTTGCCCCAGGAACCGGAGGAGTCGTCCTTCAGGGCGTCCATCTTCGCCTGCTCCTCCTCGCGCCGCCGCTGGAGCAGCTTGGCCTGGAGCACGGCCATGGCCGAGGCGCGGTTCTGGATCTGCGAGCGCTCGTTCTGGCAGGACACCACGATCCCGGTCGGCAGGTGCGTGATGCGCACCGCGGAGTCGGTGGTGTTGACGCCCTGGCCGCCGGGGCCCGAGGAGCGGTAGACGTCGACCCGCAGCTCGTCCTCGGGGATGTCGACGTGGTCGGTCTGCTCGATCACCGGCACCACCTCGACCGCGGCGAAGGAGGTCTGGCGCCGGCCCTGGTTGTCGAACGGGGAGATGCGCACCAGGCGGTGCGTCCCCTGCTCCACCGACAGCGTGCCGTACGCATAGGGCGCCTTGACGGTGAAGGTCGCGGACTTGATGCCGGCCTCTTCGGCGTACGACGTGTCGTAGACCTCGGTCGGGTACCCGTGCCGCTCCGCCCAGCGCGTGTACATGCGCAGCAGCATCTCGGCGAAGTCCGCGGCGTCCACGCCGCCGGCCTCGGCGCGCAGCGACACCAGCGCCTCGCGCGCGTCGTACTCGCCGGAGAGCAGGGTGCGCACCTCCAGCTCGCCGACCGCCTTGGAGACGTCGATGAGCTCGCCCTGCACCTCCGCCAGCGTGTCGGCGTCGCCCTCGGACTGGCCGAGCTCGAAGAGCACCTCGACGTCCTCCAGGCGGCGGTTCAGGGTGGAGAACCGGTTCAGCTCGGCCTGCAGGCCCGACAGCTTCGAGGTCACGGCCTGGGCCTTGGCCTGGTCGTTCCACAGGTCCGGGGCCGATGCCTGCTCCTCCAGATCCGCGATCTGCGTCCGCAGCTTGTCGAGGTCGAGCACCGCCTCGATGGAGGCCATGGTCGCGCGGAGGTTCTTGAGCTCTTCGGAAGGATCTGTAGCCACGTGACAAGCCTATCCGGAGTACGACACCCTGAGCTTCGTGGGAGACGCGGCCGTGACCACGGCGACCCGGCCGTCGGGCGTCTCCGTGGCCCCCGGCGGGAGCACGGACTGGAGCCCACCGGCACCGGCCTGGCCGTTGCCGTTCATGGCCTTGACGGAGCCACCGGCGGAGCGCACGAACACATAAGACGCGCCGTCCCCGGAAGTCGCCGCTGTAGGAAGCCCTGACAGTGGGGTCTGCACAGGCGTTCCCCACAGCTTGTTCGCATAAGCGATCGCCATGACGCCGTTATCCGAAGCGCGCGGCACGTAGGCGGTGTACCCGGACGTCGACGGAGTCGAAGCCAGCGCCACCCCGGAGCCGAGGTCGCCCACACCCGACGCGGCTTGCCAGTCGCTCCAGGAGAACGCACCGGACGCCCCGTTAGGAGTCCCGGTAGCAGTCATCAGCGTTTTACCGCTTCCGACCGCGGCGACCACCACGGAGCCATCGGAGTTAGCCAGCGCACCCGGAGCTCCGTGCACCTTCCCGCTGGCGATCGGGATCCACTTCGCCGACCAGCCGCCATCTGCGTAGCTGCGCTGGTGGACCACTCCGTCGCTGCGCACAGCGAACAGCTCCAGGTGTCCCGCGCTTGTGGCTACTACAGCGGGCTCTGTACCTGTCTTCAGTCCGTGGAGCGGAAGCCAGGAGTGACTGTTCTCCCCCGGCAGGTACCAAACGGTGTCGTCAGTACCTGTGACGAACACAAAGAGAGTCGTCGTACCGGAGGCGTCCTTAAAGACCGCGGTACGCGGAGCGCCCTGAATACTGACCGGCACCGGCGGCAGCTCATGAGCGGGCTGGAAGCTCAAGCCCACTGCGGTGGACCGCGTAGAGGTCCCCGGAGGCGAGGAGACATTAGAGGTCGTCGCTCCAGCCGGACCCTGCGAGTGCGCCTTGTTGTCCTTGCCGGAGTCGTCACCCCCGGACATCCCCACGGCGATCGCGGCCGCCGCTCCCCCGACCAGCAGCGCGGCGGCGGTAGCGGCGATCCACCGGGGCCGCTTGGAGCCGGCGGCGGCGTTGGCGTTGGCGTTGGCCCGCTCGGCGCGCAGCTCCGAGACGTCGTACGAGCCGGTGCCCGAGCGCCGCCGCACCTCGCCCTGGTCCCGCTCGCGGATCGGCCGCATCAGGTTGAGGTGGGTGTCCTCGTCCTCGTCCTTGACCTCGGCGTTGTGCACCAGCGGGACGATGCCGCTGTGCCGCATCGGGATCGGGTCGACGGTGGGGTTGCGGCCGCCGTGCATGCTGGCGCGCGCCGAGGAGCGCACGTCCCAGCCGCCCTCGCGCGGGTCCGGGATGCTCAGCGGCGCCATGTCCTCCAGCAGCGGCGCCAGGTCGCGCAGCCGGGCGGCGAACTCGGCGGCCGTCAGCCGGGCCGCCGGGCCCTTGGCCAGGCAGGAGGCGACCAGCGCGGCCAGCGGGCCGGGGACGCCGGGCAGCGGCGGGACCTTGTCGGTGACGTGCCGGCGCAGCACCGCGCCGGGGTGGCCGCCGCCGAACGGCGTCCAGCCGGCGAGCAGCTCGAACAGCACGGTGCCCAGGGCGTACATGTCCACCGCGGGGCCCGGCTGAAGTCCCTCGATGACCTCGGGGGCCAGGTAGTCCGGGGTGCCGATGATCCGGGTGGCGCGGGTCCGGCGCGGGCCGTCGACCAGGCGCGCGATGCCGAAGTCGGCCAGGCGCGGGACCAGGGCGCCGCCGGAGTGGTCGAGCAGGATGTTCTCCGGCTTGACGTCGCGGTGGATGATGCCCTGGGAGTGCGCGGCGGCCAGGCCCTCGGCGACGCCGGCCACGATCAGCACGGCCAGCTGCGGGCGCAGCGCGTGCTCGGCGTCCAGCAGGTGGCGCAGGTCCGAGCCCCGGATCAGGTCCATGACCAGGGCCAGGTCGGTGCCGTCGACGACCAGGTCGCGCACCCCGACCACGTTCGGGTGCTGCAGCGAGGTCAGGACGGTGCGCTCCTGCACGAAGCGCGCGATCAGGGTCTGGTCGGCCGCGAGGTCCTCGCGCAGCAGCTTGACCGCGACCGGCCCTTCCGGGCCCTCGCCCTCCCACACGGTGCCGCAGGTCCCGCGGCCCAGCACCGTGGTGATGGTGTATCTGCTGCCGATCTTCCGCGCCACGAGGTCTTCTCGCTCCTGTCCGCTGCTGTGTCCGCCCGCGGGGGGATTACGGGGGACACGAAACTTTCCCGCGTCGCACACCTTCGGGGCAAGCGGGCTCGCCGTGGGGCCGCGGAGTGCTCAGCGGGTCACGGCGTCTTGCCGGATCCCGGCAGGGAGCTCGGGAGGTCCGACGGTCCGGGGAACTGCGGGACGGCCTTCTTCTTCTCCAAGTCGATCTTCTGGGCGATCTGGTGCCACTCTTTGGAGACCCAGTTGTTCAGGTCGTGGTGGATGCCGTTGATCTTGGCCATCGCCCAGTTGACACCGGTGTAGATGCCGAAGCCGACCAGGGCCAGGATCGCGAGCTTGATCAGGCAGCCCATCGGCACGCCGCTGCGGCGCTTGACCACCGTCTTCTGCACCGCCGGCCGGGAGGGCTCACGGTCACGGTCACGTTCCCGCTCACGTTCGCGCGGCGGCGCCTGGCGCGGCGGCTGGGTCGGGGCCTGGGCCACCGGCCGCGGCGGCGCCGGGATGGTGCCCTGGAACTGCGTGGGCTGGTAGCCCTGGTTCTGCGCCGGATAGGGCTGGCCGGGCGCCGGGTGCTGGTAGCCCTGGGGCCCGGGCTGCTGGTACCCCTGCGGCGCGAACTGCGGCTGCGGCGGGTAGGCGGCCAGACGCTGCTGGTGGGAGGGCGCGGGCTCGCTCTGGTGCTCCTTGTGGAGCTGTTCGAGCTGGCGCTGCATCTGCGGGGGCATCGGCGGCGGGGCGGCGGGGCGGCGGGAGACGCCGGCGCCGATCGCGTCGGGGTCCGACGGGGCGTCCCAGCCGGCGATCTTGCCGTCGATCCGGGCCGGACGCTGCGGCAGCGGCGCGGACGCGGGGCGGACCACCGGGACGGTCGGCTCGATGGCGGAGGCGGCCGCGGAGGCCGCCTTCGCGGCGGCCGCGGCGGCGGCCGGGGAGACCGCGGGCATGGCCGTGGTCGGGGCGCTGGCCGAGGCCGGAGCGGCCGAGCCGGGGCCGGACGCGGCGGCGTCGCCGGCAGCGGCGCCGGCGACACCAGCGACACCCGCGACCGGCGGGAGCCGGAGCGTCCCGTACTGCCCCTCGACCGGCAGGTGGTGCGTGGGCTCGCCGTCGGTGCCCTCCACGGTGCGCCCGATGGCGGCGCGCAGCTGCGCGGCCAGGACGGTGGCCGAGGGCCGCGCCTCCGGCTCCTTCACCAGCGCCGCGGCGATGACCGGCCACAGCCGCTGCGGGATCTCCGCAGGCCGCTCCGGCACGGTGTTCATGTGCTGGCGGAAGACGCTCACCGCGTCCGGGCCGCGGAAGACCGGGTGGCCGGTGATGAGCTCGTAGAGCATGACGCCGGCGGCGTACACGTCGGCGGCCGGCGTGGCCTTCTTCCCGGCCACCACCTCCGGCGCCAGGTAGTACGGGGTGCCGACGACCTGGTGGGTGCGGGTGACCGAGGGCGCGTCGGCGATCCGGGCGATGCCGAAGTCGGTCAGCAGCGGCCGCAGGCCGCCGTCGGCCTGCTCCAGCAGCACGTTGGCGGGCTTGATGTCGCGGTGCACGATGCCCGCCGAGTGCGCCACGGCCATGCCCTCGGCGACCTCGGCGACCAGCAGCCCGGCCTCGTCCGGCTCCAGGCGTCCCCGGCCGGCCAGGTACTTCTTCAGGTCCGGGCCCTCGACCAGCTGCATCACCAGCGCCAGGATGTCGCCCTCGACGACCAGGTCGCGCAGCCGCACCAGGGAGCGGTGGTTCAGCCCGACCAGCGCCGCGCGCTCGCGCAGGAAGCGCGTCACCACGTCGGCGTCGGCGGCGAACTCCTCGAGGAGCACCTTGATCGCGACGGCCTCGCCGGTGGCGCGCACGCGGCCGCGCCAGACCGCGCCGAACGCACCGCGGCCGATCTCGTCGTCGAGCTCGTACCTGCTTCCGATCGCCCTGCCCACGCTGCTCCTCATCCCCCCAGTACCAAGGACACTGCACACTACGCGCCGAAGAACCCTCCCTGTGAACGCGCCAAGGCAGCTTAAGAAGAACCCTCCAGGGCAAAGACTAGGGCTTGAGAGGCCATCCGTGTCGCGTAGCTGTCACCTCATGCGAGGATGCACCCCATGCAGATCCGGCTCACCGTCACCCGAACCCAAGGATCCCGGCAGACTTCCGCTGACGTTCAAGTGACCGCCGAGCCGGGCGCCACTTTGTCCTCCGTAGCGCAGCAGTTGCGCACCGCAGCGGGAGTCAGCGCACCGGGACGCCTGTTCGCCGGACTGGATCCGCTGGAGGACGAAGCGCCGCTGGGCCGGCCGTTACTGGTGGACGGCGCGCGCCTGTGGCTGGACGTGCCGGGTACGCCCGCGACGCTGATCGGGAATCTCGCCCTATATGTGGTGTCCGGTCCGGATGCCGGAGGCGTGCACCTTCTCACTCCCAAGGATGACGGATACGGAGGGGAACTCCCGATCCGCATCGGGCGTGGCGCGGACGCGGACATCCGCGTGGACGATCCCGACATCTCCCGCATCCACGCTGAGTTATTGGTACGCCACGAACAGGACTACGCGCGCGTATACGTGCGCGACCTCGGTTCCACCAACGGCATGACGCTGGACGGCGCGCAGGTCGGCGGCGCGCCGGTGGAGATGCGCCCGGGTTCTCTGTTGCGCATGGGGGAATCCTCAATAGCGCTTTCTGTAGAGGCCGGCGGTACACCGGACTTGCCTGTGCACCCCGACGGCAACGGCCACGTGTCGGTCGGCCGGGTCGGCTGGGGCCGCGGTCCGGTGGATCCGCCGCAGGTGCGCATCGACCTTCCGCCGCGGCCGTCCGACAAGGGACGCCCCGCACAGCGCCGGATCGCTATGGAGCAATACGAGCGGGAACGCGCGGACGCGGACCGCCGTATCGCCGGCGCGCTCACCACCGAGGCGCGGATCCGGCGCGAGGCGTCCCCGGACCCGGCGACCCTCCTGGTGTCCGCGGTACGCCCCGACGCGCGCCTGTGGGAGCGCCGCCCCGGGGAGCCGGACTTCCTGCGGCTGCGGCTGGGCACCGGCGCGCTGCCGTCGAACGTGACCGTGGTCGGCGGCAAGGCGGTGCAGCCGCGGGTGCCGACCGTTCCGGTGACCGTGGACCTGGCGCAGTGCGGCGTCGTCGGCCTGGTGGGGCCGCGGCCGGAGCTGGCACGCCTGGCGCGCTATGCGCTGGCGCAGGTCGCCGGGGCGCACAGCCCGAAGTACGTAGAGATCGTGATGCTGGCCCCGGAGCCGCTCGGGGACCACGGCGCCCCGGCCGGCGAGGAGCACTGGCGCTGGACCCGCTGGCTGCCGCACCTGCTCCCGGAGGACGACCAGGACTGCGCGCGGCTGCTCGGCCTGGGCCCGGAGCAGTCGCGGGCCCGGCTCGGGGAGCTGGTCGAGCGGATCCGGCTGCGCACCGGCCGGACACCGGCCCCGGGTCCCGGGGTGACCTCGACGCCCGACTCCGGCCGCGCGGTCGTGGTGGTCGTCGACCCGATCCGGGCGCTGACCGGGTCCGCGGAGTTGAACGAGGTGCTGGCCGAGGGCCCGGCGGCCGGGGTGTTCACCATCTGCCTGGCCGACCGGCCCGGCGACCTGCCGCCGCAGACCGGTGCGATGGTCACACTGGGCGGGGAGGTGAACTCCCGGCTGCGCGTGGACACCCCGCACACCGCGCCGGTCGAGGGCGCCGTGGCGGACATGGTGTCGGTGGCCTGGGCGGACCGGTTCGCCCGGGCCTTGGCGCCGCTGCGGGACCGCACCGACACCCCGACCTCCCCGGACGAGCAGACCCGCATCGACCGGGTCTCCCCCACCTCGCACCTGCCGGAGCAGGTGCGGCTGCTGGAGCTGCTCGGCCTGGACCTGCTGACGCCGGCCAAGCTGGCCGCGCGCTGGGCCGCTCTTCCGGCGACGCCGCGCATAGCGCTTGGCAAGATGGCCGACGGACCGCTGGCTGCCGAGCCCGCGCACTTGCTGATCGGCGGGGACTCGCGCTCGGGGGTGTCGGAACTGGTGCGCGCGGTGGTGGCCGGCCAGGCCGCGACCAACCACCCGGACACCCTGGACATCGCGCTGGTCTCGGCCGGCCCCGGCAAGCCGCTGGCGCCCTGCGAGGACCTGCCGCACGTCTTCGAGTACGTCGACGCCTCCGCGGTCGGCGACGAGGCGCTGGAGCGTCTGGTCCGGCGCCTGGAGTACGAACTCGACCAGCGGGAGTGGCCGCCGGAGGAGGAGCCGGCCGGGTTCGCCGGCGGGCCGTCCGCGCCCTCCTCGCCCGGCGGGCACTCCGGGGCGCTGGTCCCGGCCGGCCCCGGCGCGCCGGGGCGCAAGACGCCGCCGCGGATACTGCTGGCCGTCGACAACCTGACCGCGCTGGCCGCCGAGCACCCGGCGTTCGTGGAGACGCTGGCCGCGCTGGCCGAGCGCGGGCGCCGGTTCGGGCTGCGGGTCGTGCTCGGCGCCTCGGTCATCGAGACCGCCGGATACGGCGCCCCGGGCAACGCCACCGGCGAGCGCGCCTTCCTGGCCGCGCTGAACGCCCCGGTGTGCCTGGCCGCCGATCTGCGGGTGGCGATGCAGACCTCGAACCCCGAGGCGCTGCGGCTGCTGCTGGGGGCCGGTGCGGCGACCACCGCGCCGGGCGGGCCGTACCTGCCGGGGCGGGCGCAGGCGAAGCTGCCCTCGGGGGCCGTGGTGCCGTTCCAGGCCGCCGGGATCGGGGTGCCGATGCAGTCCTCCGCCTCGTCGTCGAACCGGCCCACGGTGCGGATCCAGGACTGGCACGAGCTCGGGGAGCCGGTGCGGGTCGTGCGGGCGCGGCGGGACGCGGACAGCGGACCCACGGACTTGTCGTTGCTGATCGGTGTACTGAAGAAGGCTGTGGAATAGGAACCGGGGGAACGGACGAGAGCGGACCAGAGCTGGCAAGAGGGAAGAGGACGAGCCCGAAGCGGACGAACGCGAAGCGGGCAAGAGCGAAGGAGGGCGCGGGTGACCATGGAGCCGACGCGCGTCGAGGTCGCGTACTGCGAGGGCTGGGATGCGGCGGCCCATGCGGCGTTCCGGCCGCTTAAAGAACAGACCGCACGCGAACGGCACAACGCCGGCCGGCGCTATGCGGCGCTGCTCGGTATCGACGGGGAGCCGCGGGCCCTGGTCCAGGTGGACACCGGCGCCGGGTATGTCGGGGTGTTCGCCTTCGACCTGGCCGGCCGGCGCTCACTGAAGTTCTCCTACCGGGACCTCGGCGACCACCTGATGCTGCGCGAGCTCAAAGCGTGGCGGCACATGGACGACGACGAGCCGGAGTTCGGTGCCGACCTGCGGATCACCTTCCGGTTCTGGCCGGACGAGCCGGTGCGCGCGACGTTGGACGACGCGCGGCGCGGCCAGTTCACCAGCCACGTGAAGCTTCCGGGGCCGCTGCACCGGATCCCGCTGCTGGAGTTCGGCCGGTGGCCGGTGGACGGCTGGCTGCTCGGCGCGTTCGAGCCGCTGGAGTTCGTCACCGCGGCCGATCCCGAACGGGAGGCCGAGGGGCCGTTCTGGGCGCCCTGGAGCGCACCGGAGGGCGCGCGGCCGACGGCACTGGAGGCGCTGTTCGCCCCCGGGACGCGGATCCGGAACGGACAGGGCGACGTGTTCGAGGTGCGGGAGCCGGAGCCGGTCGGCCGGCTGCGGTTGGGCACCGGGCGGATCGTGGCAGCGGATCCGGCGACGGTGGAGCTTCAGGGGGAACAGGCCGTCGAGCCTTATACGGTGACGCTCACTCCGGGCGAGTACCGGGTGGAGACGGCGCGAGTGCGGGCTGTGGGGCGCGGGACGGATGTCGTCGCGGCGGCCCGGGTGCGGGTGAGCGACGAGCCGGTGGCGACGTGGGAGTTGGCGTTGCGGCCGGGGCAGGACGAGCGGCTGCTGGGTGCGTCGGAGTTCTTCGGGTTCGTGGTGGACTCCGGAACCGCGGCGTTCATGGACGCTTCGGCTGTGCGTGCGCTGGCGGCCTACCAGGACGCGGACGACGCGGAGGCCGCGGAGGCGACGATTCCCCGTGATGGGAACTCGGAGTTGCTGACGTTCCCGTGCGGGAAGGGGGACGGGTCGTATCCGGTGTGGATCGGGCGCGACGCGGTGGGGTCGGTGACGTGCTTGGTCGCCGATATGCGGTTGCTGGGGCGCGGCGTCGAGGTGGAAGCGCCGAAGGACGGAGCGGGAAACGCTATGGAGACCGCGCGCCAGGTTCCCGGCATCCCGCAGCTGGAGGTCCACGACGTGGCCGGGATCGAAGCGTTCTCGTCGCAGGGGATTCTGGAGTTCTTCAACGACACGGCCGATGCGCAGGCGGAGTTCTGGGCGCGCCGGATGGGTCGGTAGACCGGTCCGGGGCGGGGCTCGGAACCGCTTTGAGCCGCCGGTTGAACCCATAGACAGGTGCCGTACGTTAGCTCCAGCACAGCCATCACACGGAGGCATCGGTGACCTACAAGATCTTCGACCTGCCCACCCACATCCTGGTGATCCATCTCGTGGTCGTGGGCATCCCGGTGGCCGCGCTGGCCACGATCGCCATGGCGGTGCGGCCCCAGTGGCGCTCGGGGAAGGTCGGGCTGGCGATCGTCGCCGTCGACGCGCTGGCGGTCGTCGGGACCTACATAGCGCGGATCAGCGGCGAGCAGTTCTTCAACCACAACCCCGGCTTCAAGACGCTGAAGCAGATCGTGGACCACAAGAACCTGGGCATGACGCTGATCTGGTACATCGTCGGTCTGCTGCTCGCGGCCGTGCTGCTGGTGCTGGCCGAGAAGTACGAGCGGCCGCCGCTGACGACGGTGTTCGCGATCATCGCGGCGGCGGTCGCGGTCGCGGCGGTCGTGCAGACGGTGCGGGTCGGGGATGCCGGGGCTCGGGCCACGTGGTCGGGGTACATCACCAAATAGGCCCGAAACCCAACTGGCTCAAGGTGTTGAGCTAGGCACTACCCCTGCTCCCCCGCCGCGATCGTCGCGTCCACGTCCGCGGCGCGCGCCGCCTCCTCCGCCGCGAAGCGCTTCTCGCGGTCGAGGCGCTCGGCCAGATCCTCGTCGGCCTTCATCAGGTCCTCGACGTTCGAGGCGGCGTAGTTCAGGACTCCCATGTCCTCGTACGCCTTCTGGACGCGGGGACCCCACAGGCCGATGTCCTTCACCGTCGGCACGATGCGGGTGAAGAGCAGGTTCCGGAAGGCGGTGTAGTAGTCGGAGTGCTCGTTGAGCTCCAGGCACCGCTCCACCGGCAGGCCGAGGTGTTCGTAGACGTCGCGGCCGTTGATGCGGTCGCGCATCAGGTAGCAGCCCTCGACGACGAACTCCTCGCGTTCGTCGCGTTCGGCCTGGGTGAGTTCCTTGTAGTAGTCGCGCAGGGCCAGACGGCCGAAGGCGACGTGGCGGGCCTCGTCCTGCATCACGTAGGCCAGGATCTGCTTGGGCAGCGGCATGTCGGTCAGGTCGCGCATGACGCCGAAGGCGGCCAGCGCCAGGCCCTCGATGAGGACCTGCATGCCGAGGTAGGGCATGTCCCAGCGGGAGTCCGACAGGGTGTCGTCCAGGAGCGCCTTGAGCTGGTCGTTGATCGGGTAGAAGAGCCCGACCTTCTCCTTGAGGAAGCGGCTGTAGACCTCGGCGTGGCGGGCCTCGTCCATGGTCTGGGTGGCCGCGTAGAACTTGGCGTCCAGGTCCGGGACCGACTCCACGATGCGGGCCGAGCAGATCATCGCGCCCTGTTCACCGTGCAGGAAGTTCGAGAACTGCCAGGCGACCTGGTGCCGGCCCAGTTCGTTGTGCTGCTCGGGGGTCATCCTGTCCCAGATCTCCGAGCCGAACAGCGGCGAGGTCTCGTGCGGGAAGCCCAGGATGTCGTCCGGGTCGACCTCGATGTCCCAGTCGATGCGGGTGACCTGGTCCCACTGCTTGTCCTTGCCCTTCTGGTACAGGCGCAGCAGGCGGTCGCGGCCGTTGTCGTACTCCCAGGTGAAGCGGGAGTAGCCGGTGTCGGCGACGTCCCAGGTCTCGTGGTCGGCCGGGAGGGTGTAGAGGTCGTGTGTGGACACTGCGGACTCCTGCCGTCATTGGTGCGTCGTGAGGTCCCTCATCAGGCGGCGGACCACTTCGGCGATGTGCGCGCTGGTGGTCTCCACGGGCTCGGTGGCGATGATCAGATGGCTGATCACCAGGCGGAAGGCGGTCTCGCTGATCCAGCCCACCTCGGCCAGGGCCTCGGGGCGGCGGGCCAGCTCCGGCCAGCGCTCGGTGAAGATGGCGATGGAGTCCTCGCGGAAGACGTCCATGATCGCCTCGGAGCGGGTGGTCAGGTACGGCAGCAGCCCGGAGGTGTCGTCGGTGAGGGTGGCCTTGATCAGCGGGTTGTCGCGGGCGGCGGTCAGGGCGGCGGTCACCGAGGCCGCGGTGGCGGCGCCGACGTCGCCGGGCGCGGTGCGCGCGGCCTGGCCGGTCAGCTCGCGGAAGCGCTCGGCCTCGCGCAGCGCCAGGGCGGCGGCGAGCTGGTCGCGGTTGCCGAACTCGTTGTACAGGGTCTGGCGCGAGACGCCGGCGCGCGCCGCGAGGTCGGCCATGCGGGCGGTGGACCAGTCACCGGCGACGATGGCCTCGTAGGCGGCGTCGAGGAGTGCTTCGCGAGCGGAACCCATGAAGCTAGCTTGACATGGCGCCGACTGCTGTCAAGCTCTCGCGTTCGAGAGTACCGCCCGCGCCAACCGTGCCCGCCATTTCGGCAGTGTGGGGTCCGGGTCCGGCCCTTCGGTGGACCAGATCTCCAGGACGGCGTAGGCCTGGGAATAAGCGTGCTGACTCTCCAGCAGCTGCGCCGCGCGCCGGTAGTTCCACGCGGTGGCCAGCCGCGCGCTGATCATGTGGACGGTCTGCGCCAGCTCGGCCTCGATGTGCGGCGGGAAGCACTCCTCGAGCGTGGTGCCCTCGTAGGTCCAGCCGTCGATGCCGCACCGGGGCTCGACGACCGGCTCGAGCAGATCGGGCGGGAGCCGGTCCACGCGTTCCCTGGTCCGCCGGGAGGACGGCGCCGGCGCCGGCGCCGGTTGCGGGGACGGTGCCTGCCGCAGGGGCGGTGCCTGCTGCGGAGGCGGTGCCGGCTGCCGGGATTGCGCGGGCGCGGCGGGCAGCCCGTCCTCCCCGAAGCCGAGCCACGACCGCAGGCGCCGCGGCGACGGGATCGGGGTGCGTCGCGGCGGCGTGGGACCTGAAGGCGATGTTCGTCGGAAGATACGGCCAGCCTAGTGAGGACGGCGGTCACATCCTGGGAGGACGGGCGCGGCGGGTCGCGGATTCGCCCTATCGTGTGACCCATGACCGCCTTCGACGACGACCTTCGGCTGGCCCACGTCCTCGCTGACTCCGCCGACGCCATCACCATGGGCCGCTACAAGGCCCGGGATCTGGTGGTGGAGGCCAAGCCCGACATGACCCCGGTCTCCGACGCCGACAAGGCGGCCGAGGAGGCGATCCGCTCGGCGCTGTCCCGGGCCCGTCCGCGCGACGCGATGCTCGGCGAGGAGTTCGGCGAGACCGCGGCCGGCGCCACCGGCCGCAAGTGGATCATCGACCCGATCGACGGCACCAAGAACTACGTGCGCGGGGTCCCGGTCTGGGCCACGCTCATCGGCCTGATGGAGGGCGAGGAGGTGGTGGCCGGCGTGGTGTCCGCCCCGGCGCTGGGCCGGCGCTGGTGGGCGGCCAAGGGCGGCGGCGCGTTCACCGGCCGCTCGCTGTCCTCGGCGCAGCGCTGCCACGTCTCCAAGGTGGCGACGATAGCCGACGCCTCGCTGGCCTACAGCTCCGTGACGTCCTGGGAGGAGTACGGGAAGCTGGAGGCCTTCCTGGACCTGTCCCGAGCCTGCTGGCGGACCCGCGCCTACGGCGACTTCTGGTCGCACATGCTGGTCGCCGAGGGGGCCTGCGACATCGCGGCCGAGCCGGAGCTGTCGCTGTGGGACATGGCGGCGCTGGCGGTGATCGTCACCGAGGCCGGCGGCATGTTCACCTCGGTGGACGGCGTGCCCGGGGTGCTCGGCGGGTCCGCCGCGGTCTCCAACGGCCTACTGCACGAGGAATTGCTCTATTACGTGGGCGGCCAGCAGCTGGAGGGGTGAATCCAAAAGATCTCCCGCCTTTCGCCTTGCCAACGACTTCCGCGCATGTGAATTTGTGAAGAGGAGCCCGTCGGCCACCGTGCCACCCCCGGGCACGGCCCCCACCCCCAGGCGAATCATCAGGGAGCGACCATGTCCATCCCCAGCACCCGACACGCCGCCCACGTCGTCGACGCCATGTCCACCGAGATCCTCATGATCGGCCCGCGGCACACGCTGCGCCAGGCGGCGCAGCGGATGACCCAGCGCGGCGTCGGCAGCGCCGTGGTGCACAACCCCGAGACCTCGGGCATCGGCATCATCACCGAGCGCGACATCCTGCACGCCCTCGGCGGCGGCCGGGACGCCGACACCGAGTGCGTCGAGGGGCACCTGACCTCGGACGTCGTGTTCGCCACCCCGCGCTGGACGCTGGAGCAGGCCGCCGAGGCCATGACCCGCGGCGGGTTCCGGCACCTGATCGTGGTCGACGGGGACGAGGTGGTGGGGATGATCTCGGTGCGGGACATAGTCCGCGCGTGGACCCGGGTGCCGTCGCACGCCTGAGGCGTCATACCAAGGGATGACCCGGACCGGCGACCTTCGCACGTCCCGCGGAAAATGCGGACCGCCTAAGCTTGACCGCCATGGGAGCCCTACTGACCTGGATCGCGGACACGCTGCAGAAACTGCCCGGCCCGGCGGCGCTGGCGCTGGTGTTCCTGCTGCCGGCGCTGGAGGCCTCGGTCTTCCTGGGCTTCCTGATCCCCGGCGAGATCGCGGTGGTGATCGGCGGGTTCCTGGCCTTCAGCGGCAAGGTCAACCTCGGGGTGGCGCTGGCCGCGGCGATCGCCGGCGCGGTGATCGGCGACAGCGTCGGCTACGAGGTCGGCAAGAAGTGGGGCGACAGCCTGCTGACCAGGCTGCCGGCCCGGTTCGTCAAGCCCGAACACATCGAGCAGGGCAAGCAGCTGATCAACCGGCTCGGCGGCAAGGCGGTGTTCACCGGGCGCTTCGCCGCCGCGCTGCGGGCGCTGGTGCCGGGACTGTGCGGGGTGTCGCGCATCCCATACCGGAAATTCCTGTTCTGGAACGCGCTCGGCGGCATCGTCTGGGCCACCGGGTTCACTCTTCTGGGCTATGCGGCCGGCAATGCCTGGCACAAGGTCGAGCACTACGCCTCGATCGTCAGCTGGGTGCTGCTGGGCCTGTTCGTGGCCGGCGCCGTGGTGCTGTTCGTGGTGAAGCGACGCAAGAGAGCCGCCGAGCCGGCCAAAGGAGAAGACGACCGAGACGACCTCGTCGACGACGTGAAGCACGCCATCGCGGCCGTCGAGCACGCCCTCGACCACGAGGTCCACGAGGTGGAGCGGGTCGGCCGTCAGCTGGCCGCCGACGACTCCCCCGAGGCCGCGCCGGCATCCTGACCGCCCCCGGTGCCCGGGCCGGGGGCGCCCGAACCCGGCGCCTGCGGCCCGGCCTCCCCGAACCGCGACAGCGCGACCGCGCCGCCGACCGCGCACAGGAAGCCCACCACCGCCACCGGGGCGAACCCGTGCCGCGTGTGGTCGTGGAACAGCGTGAACCCCAGCAGCGCCGGCAGTCCGGTCTCCCCCACCACCAGCGTCGCCGTGGCGATCGTCGCCGAACCGCGCTGCAGGGCGGTGGTGAGGAACAGGAACCCGGTGATCGAGGCGATCACCCCGGCGTAGGTCGCCGGGTCGGTCAGCAGCGCCGACAGATGCAGGTCCGGCAGGATCCGGACACAGATCGCGAACGCGCCGAACAGCGAGCCGGCGAACGCCGCGAGCACCACCGAGTTGCCGCCGAGCTTCCAGATCGCCAGCGAGGACCCGGCGATCAGCACCACGACCGCGATCAGCATGCCCCAGTGGAAGGCGCGGCCCACGTGCACCGGCGACTCCGCGCCGGCCGAGATGCCGACCAGGATCAGGCCCAGCACCACCGCGCTGACCGCCGTCCAGTCGTTGCGGCTCAGCCTGGCCTTCAGCAGCGGCACCGAGAGCAGCGCGGTCACCGCCAGCGAGCAGTTCATGATGGCCTGCACGGCGAACAGCGGCAGCTTCTCCAGCGCCACCAGGTCCGCCACCAGGCCCACGGTGTCCAGGCCGATGCCGGCCAGGAACGGCAGCTGGGACAGGGCCCTGATCAGCACCCGCGGGTCCACGCCGGCGCCGGCGGTGTCCTTGGTGCGCCCGGCGCCGATCGCCTGGAACACCGTCGCCGCCCCGTAGGCCAGCGCGCAGACGACGGCCGCCAACAAGCCCACTGCCAGTCCCACGCGCCTGCCTCCCGATCGTCCCGGCCGCCACCGTGCTCGTGCTCGGTGAGCCCCGGGGCCTTTGCCCGATTGTTACGCACCGGTGCGACCGGGCGGAAACCGCGTCCGTCCGTCAGCTTCGACCTGCGGCGCAGGTATAAAAGCCGACCCGCCGGGGAAGGTGGTCGGGAACCACGCGGACACAAGAGACGATGATCACACGTCCGGGGGTGGCGGCCCGCCGCGCGGTGGTCCAATGTTCCTCCTGGACGCACCGTCGTCCACAACAAATTCCATACCCGTTCACCACCGATGACTCGTCCCCTCACGCCGTCGTCCCGCCCCGCGCACCCTCGTCCGCGAGGCCCGGCGGCGCCCGAGACCACCGATGGAAGGCAAGCCGATGATGAGCGAGACGGCCAACCCGCACCTCGTCCACACGGAACGATTCACTGCTGAGGCCGAGCGCGTGGCGACGCTGCTCGAGTCCCTCGGCACCGACGACTGGGGCCGAGCGGTCCCGACCTGCCCCGGCTGGAACGTGCGCAAGGTCGCGCGGCACATCGGCACGGCGCACCGCTGGGCCGCGGCGATCGTGCGCTCTCCGGGCGCCGAGGCCGTCAACCCGCGGACCCTGGACCTGGGCTTCCCGGAGTCCTACGCGGGCTACGGCGACTGGGTCCGCGCCGGAGCCGCGGAGCTGGCGTCCGCCGTCCGCGACGCCGGCCCGGACAAGCCGGTGTGGTCCTGGGGCCCGGACCAGCACGCCCGGTTCTGGGCGCGGCGGATGCTGCACGAGACCGCGGTGCACCGCGGCGACATCGTCCTGGCGCTCGGCCAGAACCCGGACTACGACCCGGCGGTGGCCGCCGACGGCATCGACGAGTTCCTGACCGTGCTGCCCGCGGCGGCCGCGTTCGCCCCGAAGATCAGGGCCCTGACCGGCGACGGCGAGACCCTGCACCTGCACGCCACCGACGGCGACCCGGCGGCGCTCGGCGAGGAGCGCGCGGAGTGGCTGATCACCCTGGAGCCGAACGGGTTCCGCTGGCGCCGGGCGCACGCCAAGGGCGCCGCGGCCGTGCGCGGTCCGGTCGGCGAGCTGTACCTGTTCGTCTGGCGGCGGCGCGCGCCGGGGGCCAAGGAGATCGAGGTCCTGGGCGACCACACGCTGCTGGACCACTGGGTCACGAACGCCTCGTTCTGAGCCTCCAGGCCCGGCCCGGCGAGCCGGCCGGTCTGGTCCGGTGCCGCACTGTCGGCACTGGTCCAGACCGGTGGCGAGGGTCGGTCAAGGGGGATCTTCACCGCCGCGGATGCTCTTGGAGCGCTACGGTCGAGCCCATGACGACTGAAGACTCCCAGAGCCCGGTGGCGGGCTCCCTGAGCCCGGTGGCGTCGGCGGTCGCCGAAGCGGTCGGCTGGTACCTGGACGCGAATCCGGTGTCGGCCACGGTCATGGGCTCCGACGATCCGGAGCGCACGAGGACCCTCGGCGACCTGTCGGCCGAGGGCTACGAACGCCGGGCGCGCGAGGCGGCGGCCCACCTGGCGAAGCTGGACGCCCTGGCCGGCGCCGAGGATTCGGCCGAGGCCGGGGGCGCGACCGGCGACGAGGCCTTCCAGGACGGGGTCGACCGCGACCTGGTCCGGGCTCAGCTGCGCCGGCACGGCATCATGTCCGAACGGCGGGTGTGGCTGCGCGACCCCACCGACTACGTGAGCACCGCGCTGTACGGCCTCTACCTCCCGCTCCAGCAGCGCACGCGGCCCGAGGAGCGCCTGGCCGAGGAGTCGCTGGCCAAGCTGAAGCAGGTCCCCGAGGTGCTGGCGGCCTGCCGGCGCAACCTGGACCCGGCCCTGGCCCCGAAGCTGTTGGTGAACCGGGCGCTGGGGCAGGCGCGCACCGGGCGGTCGTTCCTGACCGGCTCGCTGCCGGCGATGCTCCAGGACGAGACACTGCGGGCCCGGGTGGCCGAGGCCGCCGAGCCGGCCGCGGAGGCCTTCGACGAGCTGGCCGCGTTCCTCGCGGACTTCGCAGAGCGCTGCGAAGGCGACTGGCGGCTCGGCGAGCAGACCTACTCCCGGCTGCTCCAGGACGTCGAGATGCTCGGCTACGACACGGCCGAGCTGCACCGGCGCGGCCAGGCCGCGTACGACAGGCTCGACGGCGAGATGCGGGAGCTGGCGTCGCGGATCCCCGACGGATCGCCCGACTGGCGCGCGACGATGGAGATGCTCTGCGAGGACTTCCCGCCGACCGAGGAGGCGATGCTCGCGGAGTACACCGCCGAGACCGAGCGGGCCCGGCGGTTCACGAAGGAGCACGACCTGGTCTCCTTCGCGCCGGGCGAGGAGTGCCTGGTGCAGCCGGGCCCTGAGTTCCTGCGCGCGGTGCTGTCGGTGGCCTCCTACAACCGGCCGCCGGCGCTGACGCCGTCCCGGACCGGGGTGTTCAACGTCCCGTTCACGCCGGCCGGCTCCTCGCCGGAGGCGGTGCTCGGCCGGCTGAAGACCAACGCGCGGGTGTCGATGCCGACGATCGCCGTGCACGAGGCCTACCCCGGGCACCACTGGCACCTGTCGTGGGTGGCCGAACAGGGACGCCCGGTGCGCAGCACCTTCACCACCCCGTACTTCACCGAGGGCTGGGCGCTGTACATCGAGACGGCGATGCGCGAGCAGGGCTACTTCGCCGACCCGCGGCACGAGCTCGGGCACCTGGACGCGCGCATCTTCCGGGCGGCGCGCATCGTCGTGGACACCGCGCTGCACACCGGGGAGATGAGCGTGGAGGAGGCCGAGGCGTTCATGGCCTCGAAGGCCTCGCTGACACCGGAGACCGCCAAGGGCGAGGTGAACCGGTACTGCGCGTGGCCTACGCAGGCGCCGTCATATCTGACCGGATGCCTGGAGATCGAGGCGATCCGGGCGGAGTATGTGAAGCAGGGCAAGGGGACGCTGAAGCAGTTCCACGACACGATCGCCGGGTCGGGCGGGCTGCCGCTGGGGCTGGCTCGGCGGGTGGCGCTGCGGTAGGGCTCGCGCCGCTAGCCGCACACCACAAAGCGGTAAGCGGTAAGCGGTAAGCCGCAAGCCGTAAAGGAAACCAGGACCCGGATCCGCCGGACGGTGCTCAGGCCGCCCGGCGGATCCGTCATCTGTGTCGGCCGCGTCCGCTCAGCCGAGTGTCCTCACGGCCCGCACCAAGCCCGCCCACGTCATGCCCGCGAAAAAGCTGCCGGTCACGGGACCGAAGCGATGGTCGTCGGCGAGTGGGAGAAGGTTCCCGTTCTCGTCCTCCTTGGACATCCCCACCGAGATCACATAGTGCGAATCGGCGCCGACGAGCCAGGCGGCGTTCTCCGTGGCGGAGGCCGCGGCCATGGCCCAGGTCTGGGCACCGATGGTCGACGGGGGCACGACGCCGTATCCGGTGCTGCCCTCGGCCAGCGCCGAGTGCAGCACATCGGTGACCTGTGCGGCAGTGGTCTGCGACAGCACCTGGGCGGCCTTGTCCGGCGGCGTCCAGACGGTCTGGCCGGTCGCGCCGAGCACCGTGGCGACCATCCGGGGATCCCGGCGCACACCGCCGTCGGCGAAGGTCGCGTTGACGGTCGCCATCGTCAGCGGAGTCGCCTTCACGATCCCCAGCACCAGGGACGCCACCGGCACCAGATCCTGGCTGTCACTCGGCAGGCCGAGACTGACACCCATGTCACGCAGCACCGTCGGCGACATGTCCGGGCTCAGCTCCAGCTGGGCGAAGGGCCCGTCGGCCCCGAGTTCGGCGGCTCGGCGGAGCGTGACGTCCTGGTCGACGATGTGGGTGGTGGGCGATTCCGGCGGCCAGTCGGCTTGTTGGTTCCCCGCCGCGTAGGTCAAGGGCTGCCTCGCACCCGGCGGCCAGTACAGCGGGTGCTTCGCGGTGTCGAGCGGCACCGTCGAGTCCGGTGTGTACTTCCCGCTCTGGAACGCCGCCGCCAACAGGATCGGCTTCATCAGGTCGGCGACCGGCACCGGCCGGTTCCAGGCTCCGCCCAGGGCCAGCACCGCTCCGTCGCGCGCGTCGAGGATCACGACGCTGCTGTCGGGCGAGGCGCTCGCCGCGGTCTGGGCCTTCTGGTCGAACGTCGTCACCACGGTGGTGCCGGCCAGATTCCCGGTGTAGTTCGCGCGCAGCCAGTTCAGCGCGTCGTCCCGCAGCTGCCCGTCGGGGACCTCGGTGTGGCCGTCGGCGTAGAGGACCTTCGCGGGCACGCCGGCCATCACACCGGGAGAGGTCGGCGTGGTGGCCGGCGTCACGGCCGCATGACGCCCGGCCGGCACCGTGGCCCACACGCCGACCCCGACCACCGCCACCGCGAACGCGACGCCGGCGCTGCCGATCCGCATCCGGCGCCTGCGGCGGCCCGCGACGATGCGCTGCCGGACGGCCGCGTACGGCGCCGTCGTCATCCGCACGGTCTCCGAGCGTTCCGCGAACATCGCGCGGAACTCGTTCTCCAGCTCTTCGCGTCCAGAGCCGTCGTCCCGCTTGGCAGCGGTCCGCTTGTCGGCGCTCATCGCGGACTCCCCTCTGCGTGCAGCTCGGTGCGCAGCTTCGCCAGACCGCGGGCGATCTGGCTCTTGACCGTGCCGACCGCGCAGCCCATCACCGCGGCCACCTCGGCCTCGGCCAGGTCCTCGAAATAGCGCAGGACGAAGACCGTGCGCATGCGCGGCGACATCGTGCAGACCGCACGCCACAGCTCGTCGCGCAGGGCGTAGGTGTCCTGATGGTCGCCCGTTTCGCCCGCCCCGGACCGCGGCTCGGGCGGTTCGGCCATCACGTGGACCACCGGCCTGCGGCGCCGCCAGGCCGAGATGTTGGCGTTCACCATCACCCGGCGGACGTACGCCTCGGGAGACTCGTACGCCTCGATCCGGGCCCAGTGCCGGTAGGTGCGCATCAGCGCGTTCTGGACCAGGTCCTCGGCGGCTCCGTGGTCGCCGGTGAGCAGGTACGCGGTGCGGAGCAGGCGGTTCCAGGAGCCCTCGACGAACTCCCGGAACGACTCCTCCTGCGCGGCCTTCACCGCCGATCCCCCGCCTTGTGTCCGCAATCGCCGTTCGGCGATCGTCCCTTCCATGCCCGCCCCTCGTCGGTCGGTGGCCAGTACACCACTGGACACTGCGGCCGAGGCGCGGACGGGTTACACGGCGCGCGGACGGATCAGCTCGCTGAGACCGTGACCGACTTCAGCTCGACCGGGATCGTCGGGCGGCCGGTGCCGTCCTGGCCGGGGTTGGAGATGCCGCCGGAGGCGACGTGGACCAGGACGCCCATGCCGTCGGTGATGGTGCCGAAGGGGGTGTAGCTCGGGGGCAGCTGGCTGTCGCCGAAGACCAGGAAGAACTGCGAGCCGTTGGTGTTCGGGCCGGCGTTGGCCATCGCCACGGTGCCGGCCGGGTAGGCGGCGCCGGACAGGTTCTCGTCCTGGAACTGGTAGCCGGGGCCGTTGGAGCCGTCGGTGTCCTTGGGCGTGGCGCCGGCCGTCGGGTCGCCGCACTGCAGCATCTGCAGGCCGGCCGAGGTGGACAGCCGATGGCAGTAGCTGCCGTCGAAGAAGTGCTGGGCGGCCAGGAAGTTGAAGGAGTTCACGGTGTGCGGGGCCTTGGCCGCGTCCATCGCGACGGTGATGTCGCCCTGGGAGGTGTGCAGCACCATCGTGTACTTCTTCTTCGGGTCGATGGTCATCGCCGGCTCCTTCGGCCAGCTCTTGGCCGACCCGGACGACCCGGACGCCGCCGAGGTCTGCGACGAGGTCTGCGACGAGGCGGCCCCGCCGGCGGTACCGGAACTCTTCGCGCTCCCGGACGAGCTGCAGCCCGCCAGCGCCAGGGCGCCGACCGCGGCCAGCACCGCCCATCGACCGTGCCGCAGTGACACCCGCATGCTCGCCGCTCCTGTCCAGATCCGTTTTCGGTGGCCCGACAGGCGAGGCTATCCCATGCGGACGGCCTCACATGGTCGTGTCGCCACCGTCTGCGACGGACTCGGCACCGGTGACGTACGAGGCCTCGTACAGCGCTGGGCTCCATGGATCGCTGGGCTCCGTCGAGCGCTGGGCTCCGTGGATCGCTAGGCCCCGTAGACCTCCCCGGGCACCGGCGCCTGCTCGATCAGCCCCGCGACCACCGCGTCCAGCTCCGCGGGCTCCCAGCGCGCGCCCTTGTCGGCGGTCGGCCCGTGCTGCCAGCCGTCCGCGACGCCGATCCGGCCGCCCTCGACCTCGAAGACCCGGCCGCTGACCGCCCGCGAACGGTCCGAGCCGAGCCAGACGACCAGCGGGGAGACGTTCTCCGGGGCCATCGCGTCGAAGCCGGAGTCCGGCGGGGCCATCATCGTGCTGAACGGACCCTCGGTCATGCGGGTGCGGGCGGCCGGGGCGATGGCGTTGACCGTGACCCCGTAACGGCCGAGTTCGGCGGCGGCCTGGATGGTCAGGGCGGCGATGCCGGCCTTGGCCGCGGCGTAGTTGCCCTGGCCGACCGAACCGAGCAGGCCGGCGCCGGAGCTGGTGTTGACGACGCGGGCGTCGTTGAGGTTGCCGAGCTTGTACTGGTCGCGCCAGTGCGCGCCGGCGTGGCGCAGGGTGAGGAAGTGGCCCTTGAGATGGACCCGGACCACGTCGTCCCAGTCCTGTTCGGAGAGGTTGACCAGCATCCGGTCACGCAGGAAGCCGGCGTTGTTGACCAGGACGTCGAGCTTGCCGAAGGCCTCCAGCGCGGTCCGCACCAGCGCCGCGGCGCCGTCCCAGGTGGCGATGTCGTGATGGTCGGCGACGGCCTGGCCGCCGGCCTTCACGATCTCGGCGACGACCTCCTGCGCCGGGGCGTCGCTGCCGTCCCGGCCGTCGGGGCCCACGCCGAGGTCGTTGACCACGACCCGGGCCCCCTGCCGGGCGAACTCCAGGGCGTGCGCGCGGCCCAGGCCGCGGCCGGCCCCGGTGACGACGGCGACGCGGCCTTCGCAGATCCCTGCCATGGTCGGCTGCTCCTTCGGGGTGGTGCTGAGGTGGTCCTCACGGATGGTCGGCGTTGGCGGCGTCCAGGAACGCCGGACGCGTGCCGCCGCCGTCCAGCAGTATCGCGGTGCCGTTGACGTAGGAGGCCAGCGGCGAGGCCAACAGGACGCACACGTCCCCGACGTCGTCGGGCTCTGCCAGCCGGCCCAGCGCGATGGTCCGCGCGACCGCGGCGACGCCGGCCTCGTCGCCGTAGTGCAGGTACGCCTGCTCGGTCCGCACCGGCCCGACGGTGATCGCGTTCACCCGTACCCGCGGCGCCCACTCGACCGCCAGCGTGCGCGTCAGGTTCTCCAGGCCGGCCTTGGCCGCGCCGTACGCCGCCGTGCCGGGGCTGGCCCGGCGCGCGCTCTCGCTGGAGATGTTGATGATGTGCCCGCCGTCGTCCTGGCGCTGCATGACGCGGTTCGCCTCCTGCGCCACCGTCAGCGGGGCCAGCAGGTTCAGGCCGACGATGGCGGCCGCGAACCGCGGACTGGCCTCGGCGGCCAGCGCGTAGGGCGCGCCGCCGGCGTTGTTGACGACCAGGTCCAGGCGGCCGTGGTCGGCGACCACGCCCTCGACGAGGTCGCGGACCTGCTCGGCGGCGCGCACGTCGGCCGTGCGGTGCTCGGCGCCGGCCGGCAGCGGCACGTCGGGCACGGCGCGGCCGCAGCTGACCACGGTCGCCCCGGCCGCGAGCAGCCGCCGGGTGACGCCCCGGCCCACGCCCCGGGCGCCGCCGGTGACCAGGGCGACGCGGCCGGTCAGATCGAGGGTGAGGGGCACGTCCGCAGGCTACCAAGCAAGTGTTAGGTTGGGAAGCCGCCGCGCGCCGCCACCCCAGCGGCGGCCCGCATGCCAGACTGGGACGGTGCCGCTGACCGTATCGATCCTGGGCCCGCTCGAGATCCGTGTCGACGGCGCGCCGGTGGCGCTCGGCGGCGCGCGTCTGCGCACCCTGATGTCCCGGCTCGCGCTCGACCCGGGGCGGGCGGTCACCATCGGGGCGCTCGTCGACGCGCTGTGGGCCGACGAGCCGCCTGAGGGAGCGGCGAACGCGTTGCAGTCCCTGATCTCCCGGGTCCGCAAGGTCCTCGGGGATCCCGCGCTGCTCGCCGCCGCGCCGGGCGGATACCGGCTGGCGATCGCGCCGGAGTCGGTGGACGCGGTCCGGTTCGAATCACTGTCGCGCTCGGGTCGCGAAGCACTGCGCGCCGGCGATCCCTCGGCGGCGCGCGCCACCCTGCGCGAGGCGCTGGCCCTGTGGCGCGGTCCGGCACTGGCCGACGTCGCCGACGCGGCGTTCGCCACGGCCCCGGCCGCGCGGCTGGACGAGCTGCGGCTGGCCGCGCTGACCGACCGGCTGGACGCCGAGCTGCGGCTGGGCCAGGCCGCCGAGGCGCTGGCCGAGCTCGAGGCGCTCAGCGCCGAGCACCCGCTGCGCGAGAACGTCGCCGCGCTTCATGTCAGAGCCCTGTATGCGGTGGGGCGGCAGGCCGACGCGCTGGCCGTCTACGAACAGGTGCGGCGGGCCCTGGCCGACCAGCTGGGCATCGATCCGTCCAAGGAGCTGGCCGAGGTCCACCTCGCGGTCCTGCGCAGCGACCCCGCCCTGGCCCCGGCCGCCCTGGAGCAGGCCCCGCGCACGAACCTGAAGACCCGGCTGACCAGCTTCGTCGGCCGCGACGAGGAAGTGGCGCGGATCGGCAAGATGCTGGACGCCTCCCGCCTGGTGACGCTCGTCGGCCCGGGCGGCGCGGGCAAGACCCGGCTGGCCGGCGAGGCCGCGCAGCGGGTCCTGGAGCGGTTCCCCGACGGCGCCTGGCTCGCCGAGCTCGCACCGGTCACCGATCCCGGCGAGGTGCCGCAGGCGGTGCTGTCGGCGCTGGGCCCGCGCGAGAGCCGCGTGATGGCCGGCAACGGGAACCCGGCCGCGGCCGCGGCGTTGCTGCGCAGCGCGGAGGGCCACCTGATCGAGACGGTGGCCGAGAAGCGCGCGCTGCTCATCCTCGACAACTGCGAACACCTGGTCGGCGCGGCCGCTGACCTCGCCGAGACGCTGCTGGGCCACGCGCCCGGCCTGCGCGTGCTGGCCACCAGCCGGGAGCCGCTGACCATCGACGGCGAGAGCCTGTTCCCGGTGCCGCCGCTGGCACTGCCGGAGGGGGACGGGCCCGACGAGTATCGAGGCGGGGCAACGGAATCCGGCGCTGTTTCGACCTCCGGTCTCAGTTCCGGAACCAACGCCGGATCCGCCTCCGGTCTCAACGCCGGCTCGGGTCCTACCTCCGGTCCTCGCTCCGGAACCAACACCGGTCGCACCTCCGATCCCCGCACCGCCCGCGCCGGCACCGGCACCGGCACCGGCACCAGCCTCGACCCCGACACCGCCCTCACCGTGGCCGACACCGTCCTGGCCTACCCCGCGGTCCGGCTGTTCGCCGACCGCGCGACCGCCGTCGTCCCGGACTTCGCCGTGGACGCCGAGACCCTCCCCGACGTGATCCGCATCTGCCGCAGCCTCGACGGCCTGCCGCTGGCGATCGAGCTGGCCGCCGCGCGGCTGCGCACCCTGCCGCTGCACCAGATCGCCGGCCGGCTCGGCGACCGGTTCCGGCTGCTCACCGGCGGCAGCCGCACCGCGATGCCGCGGCACCAGACGCTGCGCGCCGTCGTGGCCTGGAGCTGGGAGCTGCTCTCCGAGGACGAGCGGGACCTCGCCGAGCGCCTGGCCGTCTTCCCCGGCGGGGTCACCGCCGAGGCCGCGGCCGCGGTCACCCCGGGCCTGGACCCCGACTCCGCCTTCGACCTGCTTTCGGCGCTCGTCGACAAGTCGCTGCTGCAGGCGGTGCCGACCGAGCCCGGGCAGGACCCGCGGTTCCGCATGCTGGAGACGCTGCGCGAGTACGGCGCCGACCGGCTGAGCGAGGCCGACCGGCTCGCCCAGACCCGGCGCGCGCACGCCGCCTTCTTCCTGGAGCTGGCCGAGACCGCCGAGCCGCAGTTGCGGCGCGCCGCGCAGATGATGTGGCTCAAGCGCCTCAACGCCGAGCGCGACAACATCCTGGCCGCGCTGCGGTTCGCGGCCGCCGACGAGGACGCCGACACCGCCGTGCGCATCTGCGCCGCGATGGCCTGGTACTGGATGCTCGGCGACCAGAACCACGAGGGCCGCGCGTGGACCCGGCTGGCGTTGCAGGTGCCGGGGCCCTCGCCGAAGGAGGCCCACGCGATCGTGTACGTGATGGAGCGCATCACGTCCGTGTTCGAGGACTACCTGTGGGAGGAGATTCCCCGGCTGACCGAGGAGATCGCCGAAACGGTCGCCGCGACGGGGACCTGCGATCATCCGCTGCTGGCGCTGGGCGCGGTCGTGGCGCCGATGCTCAGCGACGACCGGGAGCAGCTGGAGACCGCGATCGAGAAGTACGCCCGGCACCCGGACCCGTGGGTCGGCGCGAGCCTGCACCTGCTGCGCGGCCTGTCCGCGGAGAACGCCGGGGTCCGCGCCCCGGTCCGTGCGGACCTGGAGCGGGCCCGCGAGACCTTCGAAGAGCTCGGCGACCGCTGGGGCCTGTCGGCCGCGCTCAACGGCCTGGCCTCGCTGGCCGTCACCGAGGGCGACGACACCACGGCCCTGCGGCTCCAGGACGAGGCGCTGAGCCTGATCCGCGAGATCAACGCCTTCACCAACGCCGCGCAGATCCAGATCAACCGAGCCCAGCTGCTCACCCGGCTCGGCCAGACCGACGAGGCGCGGCGGCTGCTCCAGGAGGTCCTGGACACCGCGCAGCGCTCCGGGTCGCAGATGAGCTGTTTCGTGGCCATGCTCGGCCTGACCGAGCACCACCGGGCGGCCGGCGAGCCCGACCAGGCGTGGCACTTCCTGCGCATGGCGACCGTGGAGTTCATCGACAACTGGAACGGACCGCCGCAGCTGCTGGCCTTCCGCGAGTCGATCGCCGCGATGCTGCACCTGGACGCCGGCGAGCCCGAGCCGGCCCGCGAGGCACTGGGCCAGGCCTTCCTGTACGGACTGGCCGCGAAGGACCTGCCGATCCAGGCCCGCATGGCCGTCGGGGCCGCGCGCTACGCGGAAGCCGTCGGCGACAGCGAACTGGCGATGCGGCTGCTCGGCGCGTCCGAGAACATGCTCGGCGCGCAGGACCGCAGCGACAACGAGCGTGTCGCGCTGGTGAAGAAGCTCGCGGACCGGCCCGACTACGAGTCCTGCTACGCGGTGGGGAAAAACGCGACGCGCGACGAGAACCAGGTTCTCGTCGCGCACACGCTGGGCCTGTCCGAGGACCTTCTGACCGACCCCAGGACCGGGATTCACACCTTGCGGCCGTAGGCCCGCAGCGCCAGCGGCATGAAGACCGCGGTCAGCCCGACGATCCAGCCGAACGTCCACAGCATGTGGTTGGCCACCGGCCCGCCGAGGAACAGGCTGCGGGAGACCCCGGCCAGGTGCGTGATCGGGTTGACGTTGACGAAGCCCTGCATCCATCCCGGCAGCGTCTTGGTCTGCACGAAGGTGGTGCTGCCGAAGCTCAGCGGCAGCACCAGCAGGATCATCATGCCCTGCACCGCGCCCGGGGTGCGGGCCACCATGCCGAGGAACACCGAGACCCAGCTCATCGCCAGCGCGAAGGCCACGGCCACGAGCAGCGCCGCCCCGGCCTCCAGCGGGTTGGTGTGGATGCGGAAGCCCATCGCATAGCCGACGGTCAGGGTGATGACGGCGACCAGCGCGTACCGGACGAAGTCCGCGAGCACCGCGCCGACCAGTGGTGCGGACCTGGCGATCGGCAGTGATCGGAAGCGGTCGAACACGCCCTTGGAGATGTCGGTGTTCATGTTCACGCCGATCGCCGTGGCGCTCATCGCGATGGTCTGCGCGAGGATGCCAGGCAGCAGGTACTGCAGGTAGACGCTCTGCGATCCGGCGATCGCGCCGCCGAAGACGTAGGTGAACAGCAGCAGGAAGATGACCGGCTGGAGCGTCACGTCCAGCAGCGCCTCCGGGGTGCGCAGGGTCTTGATCAGGCTGCGCTTGGCCAGTGCGGCGCTGTGGCGGATGGTCTTGAACGGCTTGGTGCTCGCGGTCGCGGCGCCGACGGGCATGGTGGCGGTGGTCATGGCGGGTTCCCCTCTGTGTCTGTGAGTTCTGATGCGGCGGCGGTCAGACCGCGACCGGGGTGGACGGCTCGGACGCGTTCTCGTCGCGGGTGGCGGGCACCGCGCGTTCGTCCCCGGCCCGGCGGCCGACCAGCGAGAAGAACACCTCGTCCAGGCTCGGCAGGTGCAGCGACAGCTCGGACACGCCGATCCCGGCCGCCGACAGCCGGGCCACGACCTCGGTCAGCGCCGAGTCGTCCGTCACCGGCGCCGACACCACCCCGGTGCGCGGCGACTCGGCCTTGCTCCCGGACACCTGCTGGAGCAGCGCCGCGGTCTCGGCCAGCCGGGCCGGGTCCAGCGGCTGCACGGTCAGCGTCTGCCCGCCGACGACGCGCTTGAGGCCCAGCGGGGTGTCGTGCGCGATCACCTGGCCGCGGTCGATCACCGTCACCTCGTCGGCCAGCGCGTCGGCCTCCTCCAGGTACTGCGTGGTGAGCAGGACCGTGGAGCCCTCGCCGACCAGCCGCCGCACCACGCCCCACATGTCCTCGCGCTTGGCCGGGTCCAGGCCGGTGGTGGGCTCGTCCAGGAAGATCACCGAGGGCCGGCCGACCAGCGAGGCGGCCAGGTCCAGGCGCCGGCGCATCCCTCCGGAGTAGGTCTTGGCCGGTCGCTTGGCGGCGTCGGTGAGGTCGAACCACTCCAGCAGCTCGGCGGCGCGGGCCCGGGCGTCGCGCTTGGACAGGTCCAGCAGCCGGCCGATCAGCTCCATGTTCTCCATACCGGTCAGGTCCTCGTCGACCGAGGCGTACTGGCCGGTCAGGCCGATCGTGGCGCGGACCTTCTCGGCCTGCTTGGCCACGTCGTAGCCGCCGATGCGGGCCCGGCCGGCGTCGGCCTTGATCAGGGTGGCCAGGATCCGGACGCTGGTGGTCTTGCCGGCGCCGTTCGGGCCCAGCACGGCGTGCACGGTTCCCGGCTTGGCGTACAGGTCCACGCCCTTGAGCGCCTGGGTCTGGCCGAAGGACTTCTGCAGGCCCTCGGCCTCGATCGCGTAGGAGGTCATCGACCTGGTCCCCTCTGTCGTCTTCACTCGTCGTCTGGCTACGAGTAAGAGCATCGGGGGTGCCGCTGATAGGCCGCGCACACGGCGCTGACAAGAGCTGACAACAGCTGTCAGCCGCCGACGGGAGGCCGTCAGCGGCTGTCAGCTCTTGTCAGAGGCGCTCAGACGGAGGCGTTGACCCGCGCGGACAGCGCGGCGAGATCCGCGTTGCCGGCGTTGATGCTGTCGTTCGCGGTAACCAGCATGTTCGGCTTCCCGCTGATGCCCTGGAGCGCTTGGTTCGCGGCCTGGGCGTACGCCTTGACCGCGGCCGACCAGGCCTGCGAGCCGGCGGCGTCCGGCATCGGCGGCACCGTGGCGACCGCCGGGTAGCCCAGGCACAGGTTGTAGGCCGCGTTCGCCACGGTGATGGCGTCGGTGCCGGCAAGGGTGCGCTGCAAGGTGGCCGCGCCGGCGTGCAGGTCGTTCGCGGTCGGCGTGGCCTTGTTCCCCCAGGCGCTGATCTCGGCGGCGGTGCCGGTGGCGCCGGTCACCGGCACCGAAGTGGTCGACGCCTTCTGGCAGGCCATGATGGCCTGGTTGATCGCGGCGCCCTGGGAGGTCCCGCTGTTGCCGAAGCTGGCACCCGCGGGCAGGTCGACCGGCGAGGCCGCGTCGTTGTTCTGGGCGTTGATGCCGCCGACGACGGCGCCGTGCTGCTCCACCGCGCCGGTCCACAGCGCCGGGCCGTTCCCGTTGCTGGACTTGGCGGTCAGCACGAGGTAGCCGGCGAAGGAGCCGGCACCCAGCACGATCAGGCCGACCAGGGAACTGACCATGAGACGTCGCGGGGAGGCGCGACGCGCCGGGTCGGGCCGGAAGCCGGGGTGCGGCTGCGCGCTCCAGGACTCCTCCGAACCCGAGCGCGGCATCGACTCGGGGGCTTCGGCGTAGCGGGCGGCGCCCTCGCCGGCCTCGTGGAACTCGCGGCGCCGCGGGACGGCGCGGGGAGTGGCCGCCACGCCGGCGGCTCCGGCCGCGGTGGCCACTGTGGGCCCGACCGCGGCGGCGCCGAGCTCACTCGCGGGGCTCGGCGCGCCGACGACGGTCGGGGCCGGGGTGCCGGTGACCGTCGGTTTCGGGGCGTCGGCCGCCGGAGTCGGCCCCGGTGCGGGTTCCGGTTCCGGTCCCGACCCCGGCGACGCCCCAGCGCCCCCGGCGGCGTCCGCCTCTGCCCGCCGCGCCGCCTGCTCGGGCTCCTCGTTCGGCTGGTTGCGCTGGTCGTCCTGGGACATCGTGCGCGCTCCGATCGGTCGCAATCTAGTTCCCTGCAGACCAATGTCCGTCACATTCGCGTTTCCCGCCGCTCTGGTCACCCCTCCGAGCGACCGCTAGGATCTCCCAAGCAAATGCTAGGTTGCTCAGTCCGCACCCCCTCGGACCACCAGGAGGCCGCCTTGGCCGTCACCAGCACCAGCGAGTCCGGCGCGGCCCATCGGGGCGTCGTCACGATCACCGTCGACCAGCCCCCGGTGAACGCGCTGCCGGTGGCCGGCTGGTTCGCCCTCGCCGACGCGCTGCACGCCGCGGGTCAGGATCCTGAGACCCGGGTAGTCATCCTGCGCGCCGAGGGCCGCGGTTTCAATGCCGGCGTGGACATCAAGGAGATGCAGAACACCCCCGGCTTCGACGCGCTGCTCGGGGCCAACGCCGGATGCGCCGCCGCCTTCGCCGCCGTCTACGAATGTCCCGTGCCGGTCATCGCGGAGGTGGCGGGGTTCTGCGTCGGGGGCGGGATCGGCTTGGTGGGCAACGCGGACAGCGTCATCGCCAGCGACGACGCCTACTTCGGGCTGCCGGAGGTGGACCGGGGCGCGCTCGGCGCGGCCACGCATCTCGGGCGGCTCGTCCCGCAGCACTACCTGCGGACCATGTACTACACGGCGCGCACCGTCTCGGCGCAGCGGCTCCTGGAGTTCGGCTCGGTCTGGGACGTCGTGCCCCGCGAGAAGCTGCACGAGCGCGCCCTGGACCTGGCCGCCGAGATCGCCGCCAAGCACCCGGCGGTGATCCGGGCCGCGAAGGCCGCCCTGAACGGCATCGACCCGGTCGACGTCAAACGCTCCTACCGCTACGAGCAGGGCTTCACCTTCGAGATCAACCTGGCCGGGGTCGCCGACGAGGAGCGGGACAAGTTCGTGGCCGACAAGGAAGGCGGGGCGTGAGCGTGCGCGACAAGCGGATGACCGTCGAGGACGTGGTCGCCGAGCTGCGCGACGGCATGACGGTCGGCATCGGCGGCTGGGGATCGCGGCGCAAGCCGATGGCGCTGGTGAGCGCGATCGCCAAATCCAGCCTGAAGGACTTGACGGTGGTGTCCTATGGCGGCCCGGACGTCGGCATGCTGTGCGCTACCGGCAAGGTGCGCAAAGCGGTCTACGGGTTCGTGTCCCTGGACTCGATCCCCCTGGACCCGCACTTCCGCAAGGCGCGCCAGGAAGGCGAGATCGAGGTATCGGAGTTCGATGAGGGCGCGTTGCAGTGGGGCCTGTACGCCGCCGCGCTGCGCCTGCCGTTCCTGCCGACCCGCGCGGGCCTGGGCACCGACGTCATGCGCAACAACCCGGACCTGCGGACCGTCGACTCGCCCTACGACGACGGCGAGAAGCTCCTGGCGATGCCCGCGATCCACCTGGACGCCGCCCTGGTCCACATGAACCGAGCCGACATGTTCGGCAACACCCAGTATCTGGGCCCTGACATCTACTTCGACGACCTCTACTGCCTGGCCGCCGCGAAGCGCTACGTCTCCTGCGAGCGGATCGTGGACACCGGCGACCTGCTGGCCGCCGGCCCGCCGCAGTCCCTGAAGATCAACCGGATGATGGTCGACGGCGTCGTCGAGGCCCCCGGCGGCGCCGGCTTCACCAGCTGCGTCCCGGACTACGGCCGCGACGAGGCGGCGCAGAAGGCATACGCGGCCGGCGACCTGTTCGCCGGGGACAAGGAGCACGGCGAATGAGCGACGTGACACGCGCCGAGGTCTGTACCCGCTCCGAAATCTGTGTGGCCGCCTGCGCCGAGGCCTGGCGCGGCGACGGCGAGATCATCGCCTCGCCGATGGGCCTGATCCCGGCGCTCGGGGCCCGGCTGGCCAAGCTGACCTTCGCCCCGGGCTTGATGCTCTCCGACGGGGACGCGAACTACCTGACCGACCCCACCGGCGCCGAGTCGCACGTCGAGGCGCACATCCCCTACCGCCAGCTGTTCGACTTCGTCTGGCACGGCTCGCGCCACGTGATGATGGGCGCCAGCCAGCTCGACAGGTTCGGCAACCAGAACATCTCCGCCATCGGCCCGGAGTTCGCCCGGCCCAAGGCGCAGCTGATCGGCGTCCGCGGCGCGCCGGGCAACACGATCAACCACCCGACCAGTTACTGGATCGCCAACCACTCCCCCAAAGTGTTCGTGGAGAAGGTGGACGTCGTTTCAGGGCTCGGATACGACCGCGCCCGCGGCGCCGGGCACGCTGCGCGCTTCCACGAACTGCGCCGCGTGGTGACGAATCTGGCGGTCTTCGACTTCCAGACCAAGGACCACCGGATGCGCGTCCGGTCGGTCCATCCCGGCGTCTCGATCGACGACGTGGTCGACGCGACCGGCTTCGTCCTGATCGGGACGGACCGGGGGCGGGTCCAGACCACCCCGGAGCCGGACGCCGAGGCGCTGCGGCTGATCCGCGAGGTCCTGGACCCGGAGAACACCCGCGAGCGCGAAGTCCCCTCCGCCGGAAGGCGATGAGGACGCATGCTGGAGCAGCGGATCCGCACGCGGTGGACGGAGCTCGTGGGTGTCCGGCACCCGATCGTGCAGACCGGCATGGGCTGGGTCGCCGGTCCCCATCTGGTGACCGCGACGGCGCGGGCCGGAGGACTGGGAATCCTGGCTTCGGCGACCATGTCCCACGACGAGCTGGCCGCCGCGATCCGCGAGGTGAAGGAGCGTACTGATGCTCCCTTCGGTGTGAATCTGAGGGCTGACGCGGCCGACGCGGCCGAGCGAGTGGATCTGCTCATCAAGGAGGGGGTGCGGGTCGCTTCCTTCGCCCTGGCCCCGAAGCAGGAGCTGATCGCGAAGCTCAAGGACGCCGGAACCGTCGTCGTCCCCTCCATCGGCGCCAAGCGGCACGCCGAGAAGGTCGCGGCCTGGGGCGTGGACGCGGTCGTCGTCCAGGGCGGCGAAGGCGGCGGACACACCGGCGGCGTGGCCACCAGCCTGCTGCTGCCGCAGATCACCGCGGCCGTGGACATCCCGGTGCTGGCCGCCGGCGGGTTCTTCGACGGCCGGGGCCTGGCGGCGGCATTGGCCTACGGCGCCGAGGGCATCGCGATGGGCACGCGGTTCCTGCTGACGTCCGACTCCCGCGTCCCGGACGCCGTGAAGGCGCTCTATCTGGCGGCCGACGTCAACGGGACCGTCGCGACCCCGAAGATCGACGGTGTCCCGCACCGCGTGCTGCGTACCGGGCTCGTGGAGCAGATCGAGCGCTCCGGCACGGTGAGCTCCCTGCTGCGCTCGGCGCGCAACGGCCTGGCCTTCAAGAAGATGACCGGCATGTCGCTGCGCGCGATGGTCAAGGACGGCCTGGCGATGCGCCGGCACCACGGCCTGCGTCTGGGCCAGGTCGTGATGGCCGCGAACACCCCGATGCTGCTGAAGGCCGGTCTGGTGCGCGGCGATCCGGCCGCCGGGGTGCTGTCGGCGGGCCAGGTGGTCGGCCTGATCGAGGACCTGCCGAGCTGCGAGGAGCTCATCGGGCGGATCGTCGAGGAGGCGGTGGGGGTATTGGCCAGGACTTCGGCGGCGGTAGTGGGCTAACTTGGCCGCTATGACTTACGACACCCCGGCGAGCACGGTGCGCCTTCGTCCGATCACCCTCGAAGACTGCGCCATCGACGAAGCGAACGTCTCGACCCCCGAGAACGATCCGTACAGCTTCTACGGCTTCACCGACCCGGCCCGCATGCGCAAGACCGTGGAGTCGGGCGAGGCGTACCAGAAGTGGGGCGACCTGAGCGGCCGACTCGCGGTCGAGGCCGACGGCGAGTACATCGGCACCGTCAGCTGGCATCCGCAGCACTACGGCCCGATCCCGGCGCCGGGGATCAACTTCGGCATCGGCCTGATCCCCTCCGGCCGCGGCAAGGGCCACGGCACCGAGGCGCAGCGCCAGCTGGTCGCCTACCTGTTCGCCAACACCACGGTGAACCGCGTCGAGGCCTCGACGGACGTGGAGAACATCGCCGAGCAGCGCTCGCTGGAGAAGGCCGGCCTGGTCCGCGAGGGCGTCTGCCGCGGCTGCCACTTCCGGGACGGCGAGTACCGCGACATGGTCGTCTTCGCCATCCTCCGGGCGGACTTCGAGGCCTCCCGCGCGAAGACCGGCACCAAGGTCCGCACCGGCTTCACCGCCTGACGCGAACCTGTCGGCGCCGGGACGGATAATCCAGCCATGCGCGCCAGCCGACTCGTCTCCCTGCTCCTGCTCCTGCAGACCCGGGGACGCATGACGGCCCAACAGCTCGCCGACGAGCTGGAGGTCTCGGTCCGCACCATCTACCGCGACGTCGAGTCGCTGCACGAGGCCGGCATCCCGCTCTACGGCGACGCCGGCCCGGCCGGCGGCTACCAGCTCCTGGACGGCTACCGCACACGGCTGACCGGCCTGTCGGCCAACGAGGCCGAGGCCATGTTCCTGGCCGCCCTGCCGGGCCCGGCCGCCGAGCTCGGACTGGGCTCGGTCATGGCCGCGGCGCAGCTGAAGGTGAAGGCGGCCATGCCGCCGGAGCTGGCCGACCGCAGCGGCCGCATCCAGGAGCGCTTCCTGCTCGACGCCCCCGGCTGGTACGACGACGGCGACACCAGCCCCTTCCTGCCGGCCGTCGCCGAGGCGGTGTGGAACCAGCGGCGTATCAGGGTCCTGTACCGCCGCTGGACGGAGCCGACGGAGGTGGTGCGCACGCTGGCGCCGTACGGGATCGTGCTGAAGACGGGCAAGTGGTACGCCGTCGCCGAATCAGCCGGACGGATCAACACCTACCGCGTGAACCAGATCCTGGAGCTGACCGCGCTGGAGGACGACGACGCCGACGCCGACTCCCGCTTCGAGCGCCCGGACGACTTCAACCTGAACAGCTACTGGGCCCGGCAGGTCGCGGAGTTCCGGGCGCGCCTGGTCCAGGGCGACGCGCTGATCCGCTTGTCACCGGCCGGAAGGCAGCGGCTGGAGGAAGTGATGGCGGCCGACGTGGTGAAGGCGGTGGACACCACGGCCGAGGACGACTGCGAGCGCGAAGGCTGGGTGAAGGCGACGGTGCCGATCGAGTCGCTGACCCACGCGCACGGCCAGTTCCTGTCGTTGGGCGCCGGGGTCGAGGTGCTGGCGCCGACGGTGTTGCGGGAGCGGATCGCGGAGACGGCCGCGGGGCTGGCTCGGATGTACGGCGACGGCAGCTGAGCCTGCCCCGCGGCTGGGATCTCGGCCGAGACGCCGGCCTCAGCCCGCGGCCGGCGACGAGGGCAGCGAGACGTCCACCGTGGCGGCCCAGATGTCGTCCTCGGTCGCAGTCGGCGCGACAGCGCTCCCCCACGCCATGGCCAGCCGCGTCGGCGACAACGCGGAGAACCCGAAGGTGTCGCCGGGCCAGACCGACGGGGATCCGAATCCCTGCGAGACCTGCACTGGTGCCGACAGCCAGCCCTTGCTCACCGAGTAGGTCCGCAGATACTGCGCATAGCCGCGCGGATCGCTGTCCGAGAGCCATCCGACGTAGACGATGCCGGCGGGCCCGGCAGCCACCTGCATGATGTGCGGGACGTTCAGCGTGTCCGTCGGCGCCTGGACCGGCGTGGACCAGGTCGCGCCGTGGTCCCGCGAGTAGGACAGCCAGCCGGTGTCCGTGCCAGTGCCAGTGCCAATGCCAGTGCCAGTGCCCTGAGTGTCCCAGGTGGCGTAGAGCGTGCCGTCGGGCCCCAGGGCCTCGTCGCCGTCGATCCACCACTCGCTGTCGTCCATGGTGCCGGCGCTCGGACCGACACGGACCGGGGCGGACCAGGTGGCTCCGCCGTCGGTGGAGCGGGCGGCGTAGGTATAGGCGACCGTGAGGTCGTCGGTGGGGACGTTCGTGACGGTGTAGCCCTGGTAGACGACGTCGAGCGAACCGTCCGGCTCGACGATGAGCGGCGCGCTGTCCCCGCCGCCGTTCGGGAAGCCGGGGTTGATCGGCGTGATGGCGCTCCAGGTGTGACCGCCGTCGGTGGACTTCTGGATGACCGCGTTGAGGTCGCCGGTGGCGAACGAGCAGCTGCCGTCGGGCGCGCACAGGAAGGTCACGGCCGCGGCACTCGGGCCGTAGTCCCACGTGAGGTAGACCGTGCCGTCCGGACCGACCGCGATGAAGTCGCGGTCGCCCCAGTCGCCGGTCGCCGGCGGGATCGCGGCGCCGACGGTCTTGAACGAGGCCCCGTGGTCGTGGGAAGCGTCGACGACCGGATACGACTGGCCCGACCGCGAGACCATGAAGGCGGCGTAGACGGTGCCGTCGGGTCCCACCGTGACGGCCGGATCCCACGTGCGCTGCCCGTTCTGACCGCTGCTGCCCTGCAAGGTGATCGGCGCCGACCAGGTCTTGACGCCGTCGGTGGAGCGGGAGAAGCCGATGCCCTTGCACCCCATCCACTCGTCGTAGACGGCGTTCGCCTTCGGATCGACGGCCTGGATGGTCTCAGCGTTCTGCGAGGAGCAGGAGGCGGAGATGTCGACGGGGGTCGAGACCTGATACGACTCCGCGACCCGCACCGCGACCACCGCCGCGGCCGCACCCACCGGCACCGCCGACACCGTCAGGGCGGAAACCAGGAGGACGCCGGCTGTGAAGCGGCTTCGCACCGATTCCAGGACACGCAAAGGAGACCACCCCTAGCCCATGAAGCCTGAGTGCTGGCATCCCTGCGTCAGCCATACCAGCACGCTGCGGCAAGGCGGTCAAGGGCGAGAGGCCGCGGCGCCCCTAGTCCGCCCGCTCGACCATCGCCCCGATGAACACCCGCACCATCACCCCGACCTCCGGCGCGAACTCCCGGTTCGGGTTCGCGTAGTCGACGGCCGGGTTCGGAACGCCCGTCACGATCTTGAACAGGTGGTCGGCGTCGGGGACGCTGACGTCCCACGCGTCGCGGTCCTGGCGCAGCGCATCGGCGACGCGGGCGACCTCGGGGCCGGTCACCTGGACGTCTTTCGTGCCGCGGAGCACGAGGACGGGGAAGTCGCCCCCCAGCGACCGGGCCAGCTCGGCCGGGTCGTACTTGTCGGCCTGCTCCAGAAAGGCGACGTTCACCGGGCTCAGCATCGCCGCCAGCGAGGGGTCGTCCAAACCGGGCGGGACCCCGTGGCCGGCACGGATCGAGGCGAAGGCGTCACGCATCTGCCGGATGTAGTGCGCGGCCGCGGCTGCGGTGATCGCACCGGCCGCGGCAGCCTGCTGATACGCCTCGGTCAACTGCGTGTCGAGCAGGTCCAGGTAGCGCTCACTCAGCGGCGCGGCGAGGATGACGGCGCGCGGCGCCAGCGGCGTGCCCTTCAGCTGGTTCGCCAGCCACAGCGCGAACAGTCCGCCCTCGCTGTGCCCGACGATCACCAGGCGGTGCGGATCGACACCGGGTTGGGAAGCCATGGTGCGGTAGGCGTCGAGCGCTTCCTGCGCGTAGAGGTCGAAGTCGATGCCGGCGCCGCCGGGGTGGTGCCCGGGACCGCCGAGACCGGCCGTACCGGACCCGAGTTTGTCGTAGCGCAGTGACGAGACCCCGGCCGACGCCAGGGCTTTGGCGAAGTTCAGGTTCGTGTCCAGGTGCGGATACTGCGGATCGTCGCCGTTGCGGTCCGTCGGACCACTGCCGGAGATGATCAGCGCCGCCGCTCCGTGGTTCCGGCCGCCGGCGGGCAGGAAGGTCGCCGGGAGCGTGTCGCCGGAACTGGTGAAGGTCACGTCGTACGGCGCCACCGGCCGGTGGTTCGCCGCCGCCGACGCACCGGGCGCCGCAATAGCGGCAAGGACAACGGCCACGGAAGCCACCGCGACACAGCGGACTGCACGCATCAGAGCCCTCCCAACGAATCAGGCTTCATTGTGTTGATTGCTATAGAACTACTAGAACAATGAAGCCGTCAACCAGACTCCTGCGACCTGCGCACACGAAGAAGCCCGGGACCGGCGAGTCGCCGGCCCCGGGCCCAGAACACCCCGGTGCCACCTCAGTCGCTGCTCGTTCCCGCGGCCCGCGCCTCGTACTTCGCCCGCAGCTTCGGCGTCAGGTTCGCCCGCAGCGCGTCGCCGTCGTAGTGGTCGAGCACCCGCTGGTCCATCACCCGGCGCCACACCGGCGGGAAGAGCGCGACCACGATCATCGTGGCGTAGCCGCCGGGCAGCTGCGGCGCCTCGTCGAACGAGCGCAGCACCTGGTAGCGGCGATTCGGGTAGGCGTGGTGGTCGCTGTGCCGCTGGAGCTGGTAGAGGAACACGTTCGTCGAGAGGCGGTCGCTGTTCCAGCTGTGGACCGGCTCGACCTTCTCGTAGCGGCCGCTCGCGGTGCGCTGGCGCAGCAGGCCGTAGTGCTCCAGGTAGTTCACGATCTCCAGCAGCGAGAAGCCGAAGACCATCTGCAGCAGCAGGAACGGCAGGACGCCGACGCCCAGCCAGGCCGTCAGCCCGGCGAACAGGGCCACGGTCATCAGCCACGCGTTCAGCAGGTCGTTGCGCAGCGTCCAGGGCGAGCGCCTGCGCAGCCGGTGCTTCTTCGACTCCAGCGCCCACGCCGACTTCAGCGAGCCCCACACGGTGCGCGGCCAGAACCGGTAGAAGGACTCCCCCAGCCGCGCCGACGCCGGGTCCTCGGGCGTCGCGACGCGCACGTGATGCCCCCGGTTGTGCTCGACGTAGAAGTGCCCGTATCCGGACGGCGCGAGCGCGATCTTCGACAGCCAGCGCTCCACGTCCTCGCGCTTGTGCCCGAGTTCGTGCGCGGTGTTGATGGCGATGCCGGTCACGATGCCGATGGTGACCACCATGCCGACCTTGGACGCGAGGTTCACATGGGGCTGGCTCCAGCACCACGCCCCCAGCACCAGCGAGCCGAATTGCAGCGGCAGGTACAGGAAGGTGAGCACGCGGTAGTACCAGGCCGACTGCAACTGCGCCTCACGCTCCACCGGCGGGTTGCCCGCGTCCTCGCCGATCAGCCAGTCGCCGACCGGCACGATCACGTACACCAGGATCGGGGTCAGGTACCACGCCAGCGCGTTGTCGAAGCGGTGCCACAGGCCGTAGCCGACGTAGGGCAGGACCGGCACGACCAGGGCCAGCGGCCACAGGTACCGTTTGCCGTCCTGCCAGGCCTGCGCCTCCGGCCGCAGACCGGTGGAGCTGAGGGTCGACGCCGACATGTCACAGCCTCCCGCTGATGAGCACGCTTTCGGGGGAATCCCTTATTGGACCCCTTGCACAATGAGAGTGGCACGCATCACACTGCAGAGCAAGGGTTCAAGTTGACAGGAGAGCCATGAATGACAAGCCGTCGCCCCCGTGGTTCGGAGCGGTGATCCTCGGCTGCCTGACGGTGGCCACCGTGTGGATCCTGACATACACCCTCTCCCCGCTCCCCGGACAACACGCGCTCGGCGGCTGGAACTACGCGATCGTGGGAGTCTTCCTGACCCTGTTCATCGGCCTGTCGATGCTGTGGCACGGCGACCCGCTGGAGAAGAGCCGCCAGGAGGCGCGGGCCGCGCGGACCGAAAACGCGGGTCCTCGCGCACGGCGTGCGCAAGGACCCGCGGTCGGATCAGAACGGTGATGTTCGGCTTGCTATGCGGCTACCACCAGACCGGCTGACCATCGAGGGCGCCGCCGACGCAGATGCCGAGACCGGGCTCGATTTCCCGGACTTGGCCGCCCGAAATCACGCAGTCGTATAGGGAAACGCGAGGCTGGACGTCGGTGACCGGAGGGCCGGCAGTGGCCGCGGTGGCCGCCCCGGCGGCCGGGACCAGTACCAGGCCGGCCGCGAAAGTGGTGCCGACGGCGAGCATGGCAAGCTTCCTCATGAGAGGGCTCCTTAGGGGGATATGAGGGCGAGTTAGCGTGCCCTCACTGGAAGCCTCACATGATCATCGGGAGTCGGCCCGCCCCGATGCCCCCGATCGGGTGAACTTCACGACGGAAGACCTGGTCAGAGGCGATAGATCAGCTCGGGGACCCGGCCGACGAATCGCTCCGGAATCAGCTCAGGAGTTGTCGCACTGCGACTGGCTGATGTCCTTGCTGCTCCCGAACTGAGCCGCCTCCTGGAAGTTCGTCCCCAGCGCCGCCGCGACCCCCTGCAGCTGGTACTCGATCCGCCAGCTCCCGGCCTTGCACGGCTGCGTGATGTTGATGTCCGTGTAGTCCGGGCCGGGGATGCCGTTGAAGGCGCGGGCGTCGCCGTCGTTCGTCCACACGCTGGAGCCGCTGGCGTGGTACTGCAGTTGCAGCACCAGCGAGGTCTGCTTCGGCGGGGTGGCGCACTTGATGCTCACCGTCGACAGGACTTCCTTGTTCAGGGGTCTCGGGTCGTCGGCTATTTTGACGTTGCAGTCGTACTCGGTGGCGGTCACCTTGAAGTGGTGCCCCGAGCTGGTCGGCCGCACGATGAGGAACAGCAGCAGCACCACGGCGGCGACGGCGGCACCGGCCTTCATATTCACGCTCATCGTCATTCAGAGTACTGCCGCCGGATCTGCCGGTCACGGGCTTCACGAACTGATTAGCATCACAGATCGCACACGTTTCGGCGAACAATCACCGTGCGCGGAGATGTCGCAGATCAGAGCCTTTCGATGATCGTCACGTTCGCCTGCCCGCCGCCCTCGCACATCGTCTGCAGACCGTAGCGGCCGCCGGTGCGCTCCAACTCGTGCAGCAGCGTCGTCATCAGCCGCGCGCCGGTCGCGCCCAGCGGGTGTCCCAGCGCGATGGCGCCGCCGTTGACGTTCACCCGCGCCGGGTCCGCGCCGGTCTCCTTGGCCCACGCCAGCACCACCGGCGCGAAGGCCTCGTTGATCTCGACCAGGTCGATGTCGTCCAGGTCCATCGCGCTCTTGCGCAATGCATACGCGGTGGCCGGGATCGGGGCGGTGAGCATGTAGATCGGGTCGGCGCCGCGGACCGAGAGGTGGTGGATCCGGGCGCGCGGGGTGAGGCCGTGGGTGCGTACCGCGTCCTCGGAGGCGATGAGCAGCGCGGCCGAGGCATCAGAGATCTGCGACGACACCGCCGCGGTCAGCCGGCCGCCCTCGACCAGCGTGCGCAGGCCGGCCATGGCCTCCTTGGAGGTGTCGCGGCGCGGCCCCTCGTCGACCGCGAACCCCTCGTACGGCACGATCTCGCGCTCGAAGCGCCCCTCGTCGATCGCCGCCAGCGCCCGCCGATGCGACTCCAGCGCGAAGTCCTCCATCTCGTCCCGGGAGATGTCCCACTTCTCGGCGATCAGCTCGGCCGCGTGGAACTGCGACACCGGCTGGTCGCCGTACCGGGCCCGCCACCCCTTCGAGCCGGAGAACGGATCCGTGATGCCGAACTGCGTCGCGACCGTCATCGCCGCCGCGATCGGGATCTGCGACATGTTCTGCACGCCGCCGGCCACCACGAGGTCCGCCGTCCCGCTCAGCACCGCCTGGGCCGCGAAGTGCACCGCCTGCTGCGAGGACCCGCACTGCCGGTCCACCGTCACCCCCGGCACCTCCTCGGGCAGCCCGGCGGCCAGCCACGCGGTGCGCGCGATGTCGCCGGCCTGCGTCCCGATGGTGTCGACGCAGCCGAACACGACGTCGTCCACGGCCGCCGGATCGACCCCGGCGGCGTCCACGACCGCCTTGATGACGTGCGCTCCCAGATCGGCGGGATGCGCCGCGGACAGCGCGCCCTTCTTGCGTCCGACCGCTGTTCGCAGGGCCCCGACTATGTAGGCCTCACCCATTGGCGCATCACTCCCGACTCATCGGTCAACCCCTGCTCTGGAACCCTTCGAGGATCATGGAGAGGTACTGCGCCGAGACTGCCTCGGCGGTGAGCTTGCCGCCCGGCACATACCAGCGCACCGCGACCCACACGGTGTCGCGCACGAAGCGGTAGGCCATGGTGGCGTCCAGATCGGCGCGGAACGCCCCCGAGGCGATGCCCTTCTCCAGCGTGCCCAGCCAGATCTCGCGGAACTCGCGGTCGGTGTCGTCCAGGTAGGCGAAGCGCGGCGACTGGCGCAGTTGCTTGGCCTCGTTCTGGTACAGCGCGATCGCCGCGTGGCTGCGGTCGATGGCCTGGAACGAGGCGTCGACCAGTTGCTCGAACGCGCGGCGCGGATCGCTCTCGCGCTCGATGATCGCGCGGTAGTCGCGGAACAGCTCGTCCAGGAACGTCCGCAGGATCTCGTCCGCCATCGTCTCCTTGGAGTCGAAGTGGTGGTACAGGCTCCCGGACAGGATCCCGGCGGCGTCGGCGATGTCGCGCACGGTGGTGTTCTTGTAGCCGCGCTCGGCGAACAGGCCGGCGGCGAGGTTCAGCAGTTCGGCGCGGCGGTCGGAGGTGGGGGGTTTAGGCATGTTGGCTCGAAACGGAGAGGACTTCACCGGTCAGGTAGGAGGCATAGTCGCTTGCCAGGAACACCATGACATTCGCGACCTCCCACGGCTCGGCGGCGCGCCCGAACGCCTCGCGGGCGGTCAGCTCGGACAGCAGTTCGTCGGTCGTGACCTTGGCGAGGAACGGGTGCATGGCCAGTGACGGCGCGACGGCGTTCACCCGGACACCGTACGCGGCGGCGTCCAGCGCCGAGCAGCGGGTCAGGGCCATGACCCCGGCTTTCGCCGCGGCGTAGTGCGCCTGGCCCTCCTGCGCGCGCCAGCCGATCACCGAGGCGTTGTTGACCACGGCCCCGCCGGTGCCCTGGTCGCGCATGCGGCGCAGCGCCGCCCGGGTGCAGCGGAAAGTGCCGTTGAGGGTGACGTCGAGGACCCGCGTCCACTCCTCGTCCGTCATGTCCAGGACCGAGGCGGTGCCGCCGAGGCCGGCGTTGTTGACCAGGACGTCGAGGCTGCCGAAGCGCTCGGCGGTCCCGTCGATCAGCGCCTGGACGTGCTCCTCGCGGGTGACGTCGCAGACCAGGGCGTGGACCTGCTCGTCCCCGAACTCCTTCGCCAGCGCCGCGTGCGTCTCCCCCAGGCGGCGCTCGTGGTGGTCGCTGATGACGACGCGCGCCCCCTCCTCCAGGCAGCGGCGCGCGGCGGCGGCGCCGATGCCGGTCCCGGCGGCGGCGGTGACGGCGACGTTCTTGCCGGCGAGGAGGTTGTGGCCCGCCACGGGGGCGGGCACGGTCGGCACGGTCACGCTCGCGGCTCCTTCGGCAGGCCGAGGACGCGCTCGGCGATGACGTTCCGCTGGATCTCGTCGGATCCGCCGTAGATGGTGTCGGCGCGGCTGAACAGCCACAGCCGCTGCCACTCGTCGAGGTCGTAGCCGGGCCCGGTGACGGTGCCGGCCGGGCCCAGCACGTCCATCGCCAGCTCGCCGAGGTCGCGGTGCCAGCGGGCCCAGGCCAGCTTGCCGATCGAGGCCTCGGGGCCGGCGGTGCCCCCGGTGCTGCCGGTCGTGCCGGTGCTGTCAGTGTTGCCAGCGCTGTCTGTCAGGCCCGTCATGGATCGCAAAGCATTGAGGCGCAGCACGTCCAGACCGATCGCGGCGCGGGTGAGGCGGTCCTGGATCAGCGGGTCGCCGGCCGCCCCGGTCCGCCTGGCCAGCGCGATGATCCCGTCGAGCTCGCGCCGGAAGCCGATCTGCTGCCCGAGCGTGGAGACGCCGCGTTCGAAGCCGAGGGTGGCCATCGCGACCCGCCAGCCGTCGTTCACGCCGCCGACGACGTTGCCCGCCGGGGTGCGCGCGTCGGTGAAGTAGACCTCGTTGAACTCGGAGGTCTTGGTGAGCTGCAGGATCGGCCGGACCTCGACGCCGGGCTGCCGCATCGGCACCAGCAGGTATGACAGTCCTCGATGTTTCGGCGCGGCGGCATCGGTGCGCGCCACGACGAAGCACCAGTCGGCCAGGTGCGCCAGCGAGGTCCACACCTTCTGTCCGTTGAGGATCCACTCGCTGCCGTCTTCGGAGAGCACGGCGGTGGTCTTGACGTTGGCGAGGTCCGAGCCGGCGTCGGGCTCGGAATAGCCCTGGCACCAGAGCTCTGTCACGTCGCGGATGCCCGGCAGGAAGCGCTGCTTCTGCTCCTCGGTGCCGAAGGCGATGAGCGTGGGCCCCAGGAGCTGTTCGCCGATGTGGCTGACGCGGATCGGCGCGTCGGCGCGCGCGTACTCCTCGTGGAAGATCACCTGCTGCGCGAGGCCGGCGGCCCGGCCGCCGTACTCCTTGGGCCAGTCCAGGCAGGTCCAGCCGTGCGCGGCGAGGTGGCGGTCCCAGGCGACGCGGACGTCGAAGGCCTCGTGCTCGCGCCCGGGGCCGCCCAGCCCCCGGGCCGCGGCGAACTCGCCGGTGAGGTGGTCGTGGAGCCAGGCCCGCAGCTCGGTCCGGAAAATCTCCGCACGGAAGGCCTCGTCCGCGGCGCTGTCGGTGAGGTCCACGAACCCTACCCTACCAATCGTTTGCTTGGTACGGTAGGCCGCGTGGACCTGAGCTTCAGCACGGCCGAGGACGCGTTCCGGGCGGAGGTGCGCTCCTGGCTGGCCGCCCACGTGCCGCCCGAGCCGCTGCCGTCGATGGACACCGCCGAGGGCTTCGAAGCGCACCGCCGCTGGGAGCTGGAGCTGTTCCGGGAGCGGTACTCGGTGGTGTCGTGGCCGGCCGAATACGGCGGACGCGGCGCGTCGATCACCGAGTGGCTGATCTTCGAGGAGGAGTACTGGGCCGCGGGCAGCCCGGGCCGGGTCTCGCAGAACGGGATCAACCTGCTCGCGCCGTCGATGCTGGACCACGGGACCCAGGCGCAGAAGGCGCGGTTCCTACCGGCGACGGCCTCCGGCGAACAGATCTGGGCGCAGGTGTGGTCCGAGCCGGAGGCCGGGTCGGACCTGGCGTCGCTGCGCTCGACGGCGGCGCGGGCGCCGTCGGACGACGGATGGCTGCTGTCGGGGCAGAAGACGTGGTCCTCCCGCGCCACGTTCGCGGACTGGGGCTTCGGCCTGTTCCGCAGCGACCCGGCCGCCGAACGTCATCGAGGGCTGACCTATTTCCTGTTCCCCTTGACCGCGCCGGGGATCACGGTGCGCCCGATCCCGCAGTTCGACGGCGAGCCGGGCTTCGCAGAGCTCTTCTTCGACGAGGTGTACGTCCCGGACACGGACGTGCTCGGCGCGGCCGGCGACGGCTGGAAGGTCACGATGGCCACCGCCGGCAAGGAACGCGGCCTGTACCTGCGCTCGCCGGGACGGTATCTGGCGACGGCCGCGCGGCTGGTCGCGCTGTGGGAGGAGGCCGGCCGGCCGGCGGAGTTCCGGGACCGGGTCGCCGAGGCGTGGATCGGGGCCCGGGCCTACCGGCTGGCGACGTTCGAGACGGCGGCGCGGATCGCGGACGGCGGCACGCTCGGCGCGGAGACCAGCGTGAACAAGCTGTTCTGGTCGGAGCTGGACCTGGCGATGCACGAGACGGCGCTGGACCTGCTCGGCCCGCACGCCGAGCGGCTGGACTCGGCGTGGATGGACGGCTACCTGTTCGCCCTGGCCGGGCCGATCTACGCCGGGACGAACGAGGTACAGCGCAATGTGGTCGCCGAGCGGGTGCTCGGGTTGCCGAGGGGGCCGCGATGACGGCGGCTTCGCGCGGCACGCATGGCAGCACGCATGGCAGCACATATGGCGGCGCGAATTGCAGCTCGAGTGGCGGCGCGAGTGGCGGCGCCGACAAGGCCGGTGACCGGGCCCGAACCCAGGAGGCAGCGCGGTGAGATTCGCTCTGACCGAGGAGCAGCGCGACTTCCGCGATGCGGTCGACTCCTTGTTGCGCGACGCGAACGGCATCGCCGCGGCTCGTTCCTGGGCGGCCGGCGACACCAAGCCGGGTCTGGAGATCTGGCGCGCTCTGGCCGGGATCGGGCTGCACTCGCTCGCAGGCGAGTACCCGGTCGAGCTGTGCGCGGCGATGGAGCGCGTCGGCTATCACGCGGCTCCCGGGCCGTATCCGGAATCGCTGGCGGTGGCGACAGTGCGGCCCGACTGGCGCGAGCGCATAGCCGCCGGCGCGATCGCCACCGCCGCCATGCCGCCGGTCGCGCCCTGGGCGCCGAACGCCGATGTCGCGAGTCTTTGTCTGTCGGTGACCGTCGCCGGGCCGGCCGCCTCGCTGGATCCGACCCGGTCGCTGTTCGCCGTCGAGGGCGCGTCGCCGAACGACCTCCTGCTCGACACCGCCGCGCTCCTCACCGCCGCCCAGCTGCTCGGCCTCGGCCGTGCCGCCCTGGACATGACCGTCGCCTACGCCAAGCAGCGCGTGCAGTACGGCCGCGTCATCGGCGAGTACCAGGCGGTCAAGCACCGGCTCGCCGACGCGCACACCGGCCTGGAGTTCGCGCGTCCCCTGGTCTTCGCCGCCGCCCTCAGCTCCGGCTCGGGCGACGTCTCCGCGGCGAAGGCCGCCGCGAGCGACGCCGCCTACCGCGCGGCCCGCGCCGCGCTCCAGTTGCACGGCGCCATCGGCTACACCGACGAGTACGACCTGTCCGTCTTCTTCAAGAAGATCAGGGCGCTGTACTCCGCCTGGGGAAGTCCTTCCTTCCACCGTGAGCGACTGCTCCGCCACATCGGCACCGGCTGATCGTCGAACCGCCCATAGCAAGATCCCCGCGGGTAGGGTGATGTCCGGGCAAGAGTGGGGCTACCCCCATCGCCCGGACCCCCGTCGCCGAGCCACCATCTATCCATGACCTTCGACGCCACTCCGCCCCGCGCCCCGATCGGCGCCCTGCGGATCAGCACCATCGCCATGGCCGGCGTGATCGCGGCGGTGGGTGTCCCGGCCGCCGCGGCGGCGTTCGCGATGTCCTCGCGGGTGACCGACCAGCGGGAGCGGGCCGCGATCAGCGCGACGGGCCCGATCACCCGGGTCGTCGTCGCCGATTCCGAGAGCGACGTGCGGATCTCCGGGTCCGACGCGGCGAGCGGGGCGAGCGGGCAGGCGGTCGTGCAGTGGAAGGGCAAGAACGGCAAGCGGGCCGTGCTGCGGCAGAGCGTCGCGGACGGGGTGCTCACCTTGACCAAGGACTGCTCCGGCGGCGGATGCGGGCCGATCGACATCACGCTGACGGTGCCGCGGGACGTCGCGGTGTGGGCCACCACCTCCGACGGGGAGATCGGCGTCACCGGCGTCACCGGCGCCGTGGACCTGACGTCGAGCAACGGCGGCATCGACGCCGTCGGCCTGGGCTCCGGCGACGCCTCCTTCCACACCACGGACGGCAGCATCGACGCCTCCTTCACCGGCGCCCCGGCCCGGATCACGGCGGTCACCACCAACGCCGCCGTCTCGGTCGTCACCGACGGCCGCACCGCGTACTACGACTCCGTGAGCACCGCCAACGGCAACCGGGTCCTGTCGAACGTGCAGGATCGCAAGGCTGCCAACGAGATCGACGTGACCACCACCAACGGCGACGTGACCATCAGTTAGAGGCCCGAACATGAGCTCTGAAACCACTCCGACCCGCCGCCCGATCGCGGCCCTGCGGGTCAGCACGGTCGCGCTGCTCGGCGTCGTCGCCGCTGTCGCCGTCCCGGCCGGCGCCGCCGCGATCGTCCTGTCCGGCAGCATCAACAGCCAGCAGAAGCAGCAGATCCTCGACCATGCCGACCAGGTCACCCGGGTCGTGGTCGTCGACGAGGGCGGCAGCGTCCGGATCGCCGGCAACGCGGCGCTGTTCGGCGTGACCGGCCACGCCACCCTGACCTGGCACGCCTTCAGCAGCGGCGCCACCGGTGCCAAGGTCACCGAGCAGTTCGCGGACGGCGTGCTGACGCTGACCAAGGACTGCGCCGGCGTCGACTGCGACGCGGACATCGACATCCAGGTGCCGCCGGCCGTGTCGGTCCAGGTGACCACGAGCGACGCCGGCATCACCGTCACCAACGTCGCCGGCGGCGTGGAACTGCATGACTCGAACGCCTCGATCTCGGCCAAGCAGCTGGGCGCCGGGGACGCGTGGATGCAGACCAGCAACGCGCCGATCAGCGCCACGTTCGCCGGCGGGCCCAAGAACATCTTCGCGCACACCAGCAATGCGAGCGTCTCCATCACCACCGACGACCGCTCATCGTATTTCGACAAGCTCAGCACATCGAATGCCGACGTCCGTCAGGACAACCCCAACCAGGACCGCCGCGCCGACAACGTGATCGACGCGTTGACCAGCAACGCCCCCATCACCGTCAAGTAGCCACGATCAAGGATCAGGGCCCTGCCGTGCTCCCCGTGCCCTCCAGCCCGGCCCGCACCGCGGCGAACACCGCGGCGCGGGTCTTCTCGGCGGTCGGGTGCGGCATGTTCAGGAAGCCGTGGAACATCCCCGCGACCTGGATGTGGTCCACGGCGACGCCGGCCGCGGCGAGCTTGGCCGCGTAGGCGTCGCCCTCGTCCCGCAGCGGGTCGTGCTCGGCGGTGACGACGCAGGCGCGCGGCAGACCGGTGTGGTCCGGCGCGTTGATCGGCGACATGTGGGGGTCGGAGATGTCGGCGCCCTGCACGTACTGCTCGTGGAACCACGTCATGTGCTGCGTGGTGAGGAAGAAGCCGGTTCCGTTCTCCTCCCGCGAGGGATAGCCGTCCTCGGCGAGGTCGACCGAGGGATAGACCAGCAGCTGGTAGGCGATCGCAGGACTCGGATTCCCCTGAGCCGCACGGTCCCGGGCCATCAGCGACACCACGGCCGCGAAGTTGCCGCCGGCGCTGTCCCCGGCGACGGCCAGGCGTGCGGGGTCCACGCCGAGTTCCGCGGCGTGCGTCCAGACCCACGAGGTGGCCGCGTAGGCGTCCTCAAGCCCGCCGGGATAAGGCGTCTCCGGCGCGAGCCGGTACTCCACCGAGACCACCGTCGCGCCGGTGGTGTGCGCGAGTTCGCGGCAGAAATTGTCATAGAGGGCGACGTTGCAGATGGTGAAGCCGCCGCCGTGGAAGAACACGACGCCCGGTGTCACAGTGGCCTGATCCGGCACCGGACGATAGATCCGGACGGGGATGTCCGGGGCGCCCTCGGGGCCGGGAATCGTCCGGTCCACGACCGACGGCAGCTCCACCACGACCGGCAGATCCGGGGCCAGGGCGAGGATCTCGCGCGCCTCGGCCGCGTCGGTGACGGCGCCGCCGAGGTCCGGGAAGACCAGGGTGAGCGCGTCCATGATGGCGCGGGCATACGGATCGAGCGTCATCGGCTCTCGTCCTTCCGGAAGTGGGGGATCACGTGGGCGCCCCACTGGCGGATGGTCTCCATCGCGGCGCCATGCGGGACGGTACCCATCTGAATCAGGCAGATCACCTCGTCGACGCCGATGTCCGCCAGTTGCTCGACATACTCGACGGCCCGCGTCGCCGTGCCGTAGGCGTGGTTCACGTTGTAGGTGCCGGTGGAGCTCGGACGGACCGGGATGTTCGCCTCGTGCAGCTTGGCCACGACCGCTTCCTTCTCCAGTCGGAGTACGGCCGCGTTGTCGTCGTCCTCGGTGTCCTCCGACGGTTCGGGGCCGCCGCCGTACCAGTGCAGGATCGACTCGGCGAAGAACCGCTGGCCGCGCGCGCCGATCCGGAAGGCCGCGTCGCCGTCGTCGGCCACGATCGTCGGACACAGCGCGGCGAAGTGGTCGTTGCGGACCGCCGAGACGAACCGCTCACCGGTGCGCTCGGCGATCGCCGCGTCGTAGACGCCGCGCATCGTGGCGATCTCCTCCGCGCCGGCGAACCCCAGGACCAGCGCGCCGACGCCGTAGTCGGCCGCGGTGCGCAGGGTCGCAGCCTTCGAACACGCCATGAACAGCGGCGGGTGCGGCGTCTGCACCGGCCGGGGCAGCACCTGGCCGGGGCCGATGTCGAGCAGTCCGTGCCACTCGAACTGCTCGGCGGTCCAGCAGTTCCCGATGATCCGCAAGGCTTCCTCGACCTGCGCGTAGGTCGAGTCGGGGTCCACGCCGCACATCGCCATCTCCTGCCGGGTCGCGCCCCGGCCCGCGCCGAGGTCCAGCCGGCCGCCGGAGAGCACGTCGAGCATCGCGGCGCGTTCGGCCACGCGGATCGGGTGGCCGTAGCCGAAGGGGAGGCAGACGACTCCGTGGCCGAGGCGGATGCGGCTGGTCTTGGCCGCGACGTGGGCCAGGAAGACGTCGGGCGCCGACATGTGGGCGTAGCGCAGCAGGGAGTGGTGCTCGACGGCCCAGACCCGGTCGAAGCCGGCGGCCTCGGCGGCCACCGCCTGTTCGACACAGGCGGCCAGGGTGGCGCGTTCGCGCTCGGGCGTGGGGTCGGCGAGCTGGGCCTCGAAGATCACGGAGAACTGCACGGTGTCTCCCGCCGTGGATATTCCTATTAGAAACAGGCTGCGCAGCGCATGGAATCTCAGGACGCGCGAGGAGTCAAGGGCGGCCGCGAGCCACTACCCTTACTGAGGTGAGCCCTCAGTCACAGGACGAATCGGCGGAGACCGGCACCGGCGATCCGCACCTGCCCGCGACGAGCTGGGCGGTGCTCGGCATGCTGTCCTTCGAGCAGGAGCTGTCCGGCTACGACATCAAGAAGTGGGCCGACTGGTCGCTGAAGCTGTTCTACTGGTCGCCGTCGTTCAGCCAGATCTACAGCGAGCTCAAGCGGCTGGAGAAGCACGGGTACGTGACGTCGCGGACCGTGATGCAGGAAGACGTGCGCGGCAAGCGCGTGTACGCGATCACGGATTCCGGGCGCGAGGCGGTGCGGACCTGGGCCCGGACCGCGCCGGTCGAAGTGCCGGTGCTCAAGCACGGGGTGCTTCTCCGGGTGTGGTTGGGGCACCTGACCGAGCCGGAGCGGCTGCGCGAGATCGTGACGGAGCATCGCGACAACTCCGAACGCCGGCGCGCCGAGGCGGCAGTGGACGCCGAAGCTGCGCACGACGAGACGGACTGGGCCTATCCCGAGATCGCGCTGAAGTGGGCCGAGCGGTATCACGCGGCCGAGCGTGACCTGGCCGAGCAGATGCTGCTCGATCTGGACGAGCTGGCGGCTTCGGGGCGGGCCACGGAACCGGCGAGAGCAGAAGAGCGTCCATGATCTGATATTCCGTTGCCCAGAATGCGGGCACGGGAGCACACTCGAAGCATGGTCAACGTGCACGAGGTGATCGACGCCAAGCTCCGCAAGTTCATCGAGGCGCAGCCCCTGTTCTTCGTGGCGACCGCACCGCTGGCCGCCGACGGGCACGTCAACCTCTCGCCGAAGGGCACCCGCGGCTCGCTCGCGGTCCTCGGCTCGGACCGGCTGGCGTACCTGGACCTCACCGGCAGCGGCGCCGAGAGCCTGGCGCACCTCCGGGAGAACGGCCGCATCACGCTCATGTGGGCGGCGTTCGAGGGGCCGCCGAACATCGTGCGCGTGCACGGCACCGGCGAGGTGCTGTGGCGCGACGACCCGCGCTGGGCGGAGTACATCGGACTGTTCCCGGCGGCGGCCGACCCCGGCGCGCGGGCCATCGTCCTGGTCCAGGCGAAGCGGATCAGCGACTCCTGCGGCTACGCGGTGCCGTTCATGGACTACCAGGGCGAGCGGCGGCTGCTCGCCGAGTACTTCGGCCGGCGCGACGAGGAGTTCCACGTCGACTACGTGGCGCGCAAGAACGCCACGAGCATCGACGGACTGCCGGCGGTTCCGGTGGAGACGCTGCGCGCATCGCGATAGACCGCTCTGGCGGGTTGGCACGAAGCGGGCTACGGTCCGCGGCATGCGCTTCGACCCCGAACAGCAAGAACTCCGGCGGACGGTGCGGACGCTGCTGGAGCGGGCCGCCGGCGGCGACGTGTGGCGGTTGCTCGCCGAGCAGGTCGGAGCGCTCGGCCTGGCGATCCCCGAGGAGTACGGCGGCGCCGGCTTCTCGGTGCTGGAGACGCACGTGGTGCTCGAGGAGCTCGGGGCGGCCCTGGCGGCGCCCGGGTTCTTGAGCACGACGCTGGCCGCGCAGGCGATTCTGGCCGGGGACGCGGCGGCGGCCAAGGCGGAGCTGCTGCCGGGGATCGCCGGCGGCGGGACGCGGGCGACGGTGGTGTGGGGTGGCGCGGCAAAAGCATCGGCCGGGGCTCCGGTCGAGGCTCCGGTCGGGGGTTCGGTCGGGGGGCCGGTCGGGGGTCCGGCGGATTCCTTGCTCGGGACTTCGGTCGTGGCGTCGGCCGTGGGCGGCGGTTGGCGGCTGACCGGAGCAGAAGACCATGTGCTGGATGCCGGGGATTCGGACCTGTTCGTCGTTCCGGCGCGGATGCCGGCCGCCACCGGATTGTTCGTCGTCGCTGCCGCCGATGCCACTGTCACCAAGGTCGAGACTGTCGATCCGGGCCGCCCCCAAGCACGCGTCGCATTCCAGCACTCCCCCGCGCAGTTGCTCAGTTCGCAGGCCCCGCTGGACCGGATCCTCGACCTCGCCTGCGTGGCACTCTCCGCCGAGCAGGTCGGCGCGGCGCAGCGGGCCTTCGACCTGACCCTCGCCTACGCCAAGCAGCGCGTGCAGTTCGGTCGTCCGATCGGCTCGTTCCAAGCGGTGAAGCACCGGCTGGCCGACATGTACACCCTGCTGGAGTCCGCACGCTCCGCCTCCTACGGCGCCGCCTTCGCCGCCGCGTCAGGGCACGAACTCACCGTCGCCGCGTCCCGGGCCAAGGCCTACTGCTCCGAGGCCTTCGGCACCATCGCCGGCGAAGCGATCCAGCTCCACGGCGGCATCGGCATCACTTGGGAGCACCCGATCCATCTCTACTTCAAGCGCGCCCACGCCACCTCGCAGCTCTTCGGCACCCCCGCGTGGCACCGTCGCCGCTACGCCGCGGCCACCGGTCTGGCCGCCTGAGGCCGCACAGCACGAAGCCCCGGGTCCCGCTGCCGGACCCGGGGCTTCGTCCGCTGCTAGGCCGAAGTCTGCATCTCCGCGAGCGCCGGCTCGGCCTCGATCAGGTCCGGCAGGTCCGCGTCGCCCTCGTCGGCGGTGTAGTCGGCGCGCTGCGTCTCGTCGACGCCGTCGGCGACCTTCAGGGCGCGGAACACGAGGGTCAGCACGACCGCGACGACCAGGTTCAGCACCAGTGCCGTGATGGCGATGTACGAGTACAGATGCGTGCCCGGCACCTTCGCGATCTGGTTGCCGAAGTGCTGCTGCAGGACCACCTTGCCGGTGGTGCCGCCGAGCTTCTTCTGCTGCCAGGCCACGACGACGCCGTAGATCACGCCGGTCCACAGGCCGATGACCAGTGCCCAGCGGTGGAACCAGCGGTTGAACAGGCCTATGACGATCGCCGGGAAGGTCTGCAGGATCAGCACGCCGCCGAGCAGCTGGAAGTTGATCGCGCTGGTCGCGTCCAGGCTCAGGACGAAGGCCAGGGCGCCGAACTTCACCAGCAGCGACACCGTCTTGGACACCTGGGCCTGCTGGTGCGCGGTGGCATCCGGCTTGATGAAGTCCACGAAGATGTTGCGGGTGAACAGGTTCGCCGCCGCGATCGACATGATGGCCGCCGGGACCAGCGCGCCGATGGCCACCGCCGCGAAGGCGACGCCGGCGAACCAGGACGGGAACACCGCGTCGAACAGGGCCGGGACGGCGTGCTGCGCGTTGCCGCCGAGGTGGCCGGTCGCGGTGCCGTTGAAGCCGACGGCCAGGGCCATGTAGCCCAGCAGCGCGATGAAGCCCAGCACCAGCGAGTAGATCGACAGGCCCGCGAGGTTCTTGCGGACCGTGTTGCGGCTCTTGGTGGACAGCACGCCGATCTGCGCGTGCGGGTACATGAACAGCGCCATCGCCGAACCGAGCGCGAGGGTGGCGTACGGGAAGGCGTTAGTCTTGCCGTTGGCGTCGTTCAGGGACAGGAAGCCGGGCTTGGTCTTGCCGGCCGGACCGGAGGCGGCCAGGTGGAAGATGCCGTGCCAGCCGCCGGCGATGCGGGTCGGGATGTAGATGACCGCGACGATGATGACCAGGTAGATCAGGAAGTCCTTGACGAACGCGATCACCGCCGGGGCGCGCAGACCCGAGGTGTAGGTGAACGCCGCCAGCACCGCGAAGGCGATGAACAGCGGGAGGTCCTTGACGAAGGTCGAGGAGCCCTTGCCGCCGATGCCGATCACGTCCAGGCAGGCCTGGATGCCGACCAGCTGCAGCGCGATGTACGGCATCGTCGCCACCACGCCGACGATCGCGACCGCCAGGCCCAGGGACTTGGAGCCGTAGCGCCCGCGGGCGAAGTCGGCCGGGGTGACGTACCCGCGCTTACGCGAGACCGACCACAGCCGCGGCAGGAACAGGAAGACCAGCGGCCACACGATGATCGTGTACGGCACGGCGAAGAAGCCGAACGCGCCGGCGGTGAGCGCCGCGGGCACCGCGACGAACGTGTACGCGGTGTACAGGTCGCCGCCGAGCAGGAACCAGGTGATCCAGCCGCCGAAGCTGCGGCCGCCCAGACCCCACTCCTCCAGATGGTTGGCCTCGCGAGCCTTGCGCCAGCGCGCGGCCAGGAAGCCGAGCACTGAGACCAGCAGGAAGAAGAAGACGACGACGGCCAGTTCGGTCTTGTTGACGCCGTGCGTGCCGACGTCGGGGGTCGGGACCTTCGAGGCGGTCAGGCGGGGTGTCATTCCGAGTCCCCTTCCGTGGGCGCTTCCTCGGGTGCTTCCTCAGGCGCTTGCTCGGGCGCTTGCTCGAACGTGCCATCAGCCGCGATCTGCTCGACCACCGAGGCGGGTACCACCGCGGCGGGTACCCGCTTGCGGGCCAGTTCCTCGCGGCGCACGACGAAGTACGCCAAGGCCATGAGCACGGCCGTCACCGCGACCCACAGCAACTGCCACCAGAAGAAGAACGGGAAGCCCGCGACCTCTGGCTTGTCCTTGTCGAAGATCGGCACCCACAGCACCGCGACGAAGGGCACGATGACGCAGACCGCCGCGATGAGGCGGGCCGGCGTCACCACCGGCCCTCTAGTACTCAGCTCGCTCTCTGACATGAGACGAGACCCCTCCCGTTTACGTAGGGAAACTGCGCCGAAATCTAATCGCAAGGCGCGCATCCGATCAGGGGCTCGCTGACAACGACTCGGTAACGGATGCTAGTTGTCTCACCCGTTGATCTGCGTGAACTGCTGAAGCGCGTGTCGGAAGGCGGTCGGCTCGATGCTCAACGGTTCAGAGTAAGGCTGAGACAAGCCGATGACGATCAGGATCCCCAGACCCACCATCGCCCCGAGCCCGGACAGCACGATCACGTTACGGCCGTTGGCCGTCAGCCCGACCAGCGGCGGGTAGGCGACCAGCAGGATCGCGGCGATCACCATCGCTATATAGAGCAGCGAGGGCATCGAGTAGTTGACGTCGGCGGCACGGATCAGCCGCTTGGAGTAGACGTCGTCCAGGGCGGCGGCGACGTCGGCCCGGTCCTTCTCGTCGGCGGCGGTGGCCGGGTGGATCGCGCCGACCTCGATGCGCAGGCCGTCGAGCGCGGCGGCGGAGGTGTCCGAGGTCTGATGGCGGCCCATCGCCGGCCAGTCGTCGGCGACGACTTCGTTCGCGTACATGGTCAGGCCGGCGCGCACCCGGTCGCGGTCGGCCGGCTGGAGTTTGCCGGCCAGCCAGTACGCGGTGGTGACGGACCGGGCCTCGTCGTACGTGTGCTGACGGTCCGTGTTGTAGGTCGACCAGGTACTGGCGATGAGGAACGCGGTCAGCAGGATGAACGAGGAGAGCAGCGCGCTGCCCACGACCGACAGGGCCTGCGGGTTGTGGGACCCGGACACCGCGCGCTCGGAGCGTCCGAGCAGCCGGGCCAGCCCTACCGCCACGATCACGCCGACGACGAGGGCGACGATCGCCCAGAACACCATCATGGTCTGCCTCCTGTAGCCGGCCCGGAAGGTCCGGAGGGTCCGCCGACGGCCCCGCCGGCCGCGGCGGCCGCCGCGATGGTCGCGGGGACCATCAGGGCGACGAGAGTGGTCAGGCCCCAGTCGGGGGCCGACTCCGGCCGGTCCGGCGGCGGCGCGGCGGTGGCCGGGGGGATCGCAGGCTTCTGCGGAGGCTGCGGCGGCGCGGCAACGCGGTGCACCGGAGGCGGCGGCACGGGCCGGGGCGCCGGGGGCCGGGGACGCGGCGTGGGCCGCGGCGGCGGTGGCGTCGGTGGCGTCGGTGCCGGCGTCGGGCGCGGGGTCGGCCTCGGGGGCGGCGGCGGTGTCGGCCGGGGAGACGGCGACGGTGGCGGCGTCGGTGGCGGTGGCGGCGTGGTGGTGGGATGCGGCAAAGGGAGGTGCTGGTGGAACGAGGGCCCGAAGGGGAGGCCCGGTTCCACCGGCAGCTCGGAGGACGGCGGCGAAGGCTGTCCCCCAGTCGGTGTCGGGAGGGGAGGCGACGGCGGTTCCGGATCGTCGGCGGCCAGTCGCCACGAGGATGCTCGCGCGACCGGAGCCGTCGCGGGCCCGCCGGGCCATCCCGCGAGCGATGGGCTCGCGAGGACCGTCGGCGCGTGCGTGCCGCCGACGCCGGCCAGGCCGAGCCCCAGGCCCGCCCCCACCCCGATCCCGAGCACCGCGACCTGGACGGACACCGCGACCCCGGCGCCGAGTCTGCTGCGAACCACGGCTGTGCCGCCTCCGTTCCCCCACCAGGGTCCTGATACCGAAGGGCCCGGCCGGCGAACTCCCCCGACACTCCCCCACCGTTCGGCCCCGGCGTGGGGGGGGGGGGGGGCGCGCCCCCCCCCCCCCCCCCCCCCCCCCCCCCCCCCCCCCCCCCGCGGCGCCGCGCCCCGCCTCCAGCGCCGCGATCATC